>NZ_KV827840.1:0-32942 GCF_001836235.1 Bacillus sp. HMSC036E02
CTTCCACTTGTGGCTCTGCTACTACTTGCTTCATTGTTTGCTCTTCCACTTGTGGTTTTGCTACTACTTGCTGCACTGGGTGCTCTTCCATTTGTGGTTCTGCTGCTACTTGCTGCACTGGGTGCTCTTCCACTTGTGGTTCTGCTACCTCTTGTTGCACTGGCTTATTCTCTACTCGTACATTAGCAGAAGGCTGCATTGCATTTGCTCTAGCTGCGTGTCTTTCCATTAATCGTGTTCTATCTTGTTTCAACATAACAACATTAAATGGTACATGACGCTTTTTCTCACGTTTTGGTTCTTCTTTTTGTACAACTGGTTGTTCTTCTGCGACTGGTGTTTCCTCGGCAACTGGTTGTTCTTCTACGACTGGCGCTTCTTCTACAACTGATTGCTCTTCTACGACCGGTGCTTCTTCTACAACTCGTTGCTCTTCTGCGACTAGTGTTTCCTCGGCAACTGGTTGTTCTTCTACGACTGGCGCTTCTTCTACAACTGGTTGTTCTTCTGCAATTAAAACATCCGCAAAGCTTTGAACATCTTTCTTCGTTTGTTCATCAGCCTCAGCAACATGTATGAATTCACTCTTTTGTTCAATTGCTTCATCTTCTTGCTGAATTTCCTCAAGTGCTACAAATGTCTCTACTACAGGCGCTTTTGTTTCTGCAATCACTTCTGTTTCTTCTGCTTCCGCAATTACTTCCACTTCTTCTAACTCTTCTGCTTCCGCAATTACTTCAGCTTCTTCTGACTCTTCTGCTTCCGCAATTACTTCCACTTCTTCTGACTCTTCCGTTTCTGCAATTACTTCCACTTCTTCTAGCTCTTTTGCTTCCGCAATTACTTCCACTTCTTCAGGTGCCTCTGTTTCCATAACTACTTCTTCAAGCTCTTCCGTTTCTGCAATTACTTCTACTTTTGACACTTCTTCTGGTATTTCCACAATGATTGTTTCTTCAAGTTTTTCTTCTGCTTTGACAATCACTGATTCTTCTGGAGCTTGCTTTTCTACTTCAATAGTAGGTTGTTTTATTTCTGTGTTACGTTTAATTTCTTCTGATAATATTGTATCCTCGTGCTCTACTTTAGAAGCTACTAATTCTTCTTGTAGATTGTTTTCGTTTAACACCACTACATCTTTTTCTAGCTTAGCACTTTCCATCTGCTCAGCTACTGTTTTATGAAGTAATTCATCCGCTGAAACTTCCTGCGGTGTACTCATTTCTTGAATCACTTCTTTTTCTTCTACTAAAGGCACTTGGCGTTCGATTTCATAACCGTTTTTCTCTAGCCATTGATCAACTACTGACTTTTCTTCCTTTTTATTCTCTTCATATTGTTGCTCTCCTTGCTGGTTAGCAGCTCTATGACTAGAAGAAGTTGGTGCTTGTCCTTCTGAGAAATCAGATAATGTATATCCTTTTTTCTCTAACCATGCATCAACGACTGATTTACCCTCTACAGATATTTCAAGGTCTTCTCTTTCCTTTACTTCCTCCTGCTTTTCTTCCTTTTTCTCTACTGAAGGACGATTATATCCATAAATTGGCGAAATCATTTCTGTTGGACGAAATGGTCTACGGTTACTCTCTTGCGAAGGTGCAGATGCCTTTTTAACGACAGACTCGCGCACCGGTTCATATTGCACTTCCGGCTCTTCATATGTAGAAACTACCTTTTCCACATACGGTCGTCTGCTTCTTTCCACCTTTATTCCTCTTTGGGCAGTCGGTTCTTCATATGTTACTCCTTGAACAGGTTGTTCTTCGAAGCGATTTACTTCGCTTTCATCCTCTTCATCGAACCCATTATCCGGTACTAAAGGAAAACGGCATTTACCTGCATTCCTACTTGCCATTTGTGCTTCTCTTGCTTCAGTGTAGTGGTTTACACGAGGAATTTTCGGCTGACTTTCAATTTGCTTTGGTACTTCTTTATTCATCGCTGTTTGTTCTTCCTCTTTGTTAAACAGCTTTTTCATCCAATCTAACATGCTTACCACTCTTTCTACTAAATAGTAACATCCTTTATTGTATCAGCATTCGGCAAAAAGTGCAGGTAAAATTAAGCATGTCATATTTATCCACAATATTCTAATTTACGAGTGTTTCATATAGAAAAACGCAGCCTTTCATGTAAGACTGCGTTTAAGCTTTACTCTTCCGATATGCATCTACACTATCCGTTACACTTTGCAATAAAGAATTTACATACTGCGGGTCAGATAATTTTTTATCTTCTTCATGGTTTGACATAAACCCAAGTTCTAATAGTACGCCAGGTACTTTGGACCAATTGAATCCAGAAAGGTCATCCCTAAATTTAATTCCATTTACTTTTACTTGCTGGTTCTCCCTCATTTTATTTACAATCATTTGAGAGATTTGAAGACTTTCCGCATAAATCTCTTTCGTATACGGACTTCCTTCTGCCGGCGTCAATACAGCAAATCCACTTTCGTTTGGATTTTCAGAACCATCTGCATGAAGACGTAAAAATAAATTAGCCTTATGATTATTTGCGAATGTCGCCCGTTCTTTATTACTTATATCAACGTCTTGTGATGTTCTCGTCATTAATACTTGTATCCCTTTTGCTTCAAGCTTTTCTTTTAATAAAAAAGCCATTTCTAATATAAGTACAGCCTCTCTCTTTTTCGTCACAACACCTGTTGTACCGTCTGTCACTTTATATTTTTGCGTTGTTGCCCCTGGTCCAATTGGCTCTAAATTTAAATTCGCTTTTTGTTGATGCCCTGGATCAATAACGACGAGAAACTTCTCTTTTTTTTCATTACTCTCTACTTTTTGTTCATTATTTTGCACTGGTTGCTCAGTTGGCTGCACTGGCGTAGTTTCTTCTTTCTTTTCCTCAGGCGATACTTCCTCTTGCTTATGTTCTACTTGCTCATTCGTTTGAATTGCTTGCAATTCTTCGTTTTTTTCTTGTTCTTGCTGTTTTTCTACCGGTGCGTCTTCTTTGGTATCTTTGTTCTTCTCTTGTATAGAAGATGTAGTTTCTTTTTTCGGCTGCTCTTGTGAACAACCGGCCATATATATTCCAATGAATGCAATCATGCTCATTATTTTTATATACTTCATACTTCTCTCCCATCACTTTGCATCGGATTCAAAGTTTTTCTTATAATTGCCCTATAATCTCATCCATATTTCCAATATAAACTGGCTGCCATTTTTCTGTACCACGTTCTGCAGTATAAACCGGATAAGCGTCATCATCTATATTTACGAAAACTGGATCGCCCATATCCGTTTCATATCCAATTGTAATCCATTCTTCTTTCCATTTTCCGTGTTCTTCACTTATTAATGAATTTTTATGTTTATCGTATCGGTAACCGATTTGTCCTTTTTCTAATTCACTTTCACTAAACAAATATATTTCATAAGTACCTAGCTCAACATCTTGCTGTTTTGAAGTTTCAATTCGTTTTAGAAGTTCTGCGATTTTTGGTTGCTGTTTCATACTTCTATCCCCTTCTACTTTTCTAAATTTTAACTAGTTTGTTTATAAAATACAATATAGATTTTAAGAAAAAAGGTGACATCCTTATCATATTAACAATTTTTTGAATATATCTATCACTACTCTCAATATATCAACGATTCAACATGAAATTTCGAATTACCAACAATGAATGTAAAAAAAGAGAGGCTGTCCAAAAGGACAACCTCTCTCTTCTTATATCAATTAAAATTTGAACTCTTGTCCAACTTCAAAGCTATCTTCTAATACAAGAATACCTTTCTCTTGTGGAGCGTCTGGAAGCTCTAATTCACGTGCAGAGCAAATCATTCCAGAAGAAGGAACACCGCGAAGTTCTGCTGGTTTAATTAACATACCACTTGGCATTACAGCACCAATTTTTGCAACGACAACTTTTTGTCCTGCATCAACGTTTGGTGCGCCACATACGATTTGTAATGTTTCTGTACCGATTTCTACTTTACAAATGTTTAGCTTATCAGCATTTGGATGTTTCTCTTTTTCAGCTACATAGCCTACAACAAATTTCGGAGAAAGATCTGCTTCTACTGTTTCTTCAAAGCCGTTCTTCGCTAAAATTTCGTTGATTTTCTCTACAAGCTCTTTCGTTAATGTAAGGTTGCCTGTTTCTTTTACTTCTAAGTAAGAAGATGCATTAAAGATGTTGAATCCTGCTGTCTCGTTGCTTTCACGATCGTATACGCGTGCAACATCTCCTTTGCGATCAAAAGTACGGTTCTCTAAAGTAATATCTTGTAAGGCAACAATTAAAGTGTCACCAATTCCTTCAAGGTTGTAAAAAACGTTCACTTCGTTCATCCTTTCTCTTTTCCATCTGTCTTCTTCCGATTTTTCGCTAAAATAAAGATTGGTTCAAATTCTCCATCTTCATATACGAATGAAAGTGATGTAATCGGAACATGCCCTTCGGCAAAAAATTTCATTGTCATTTGTGCAATAATATCATAACCGATTTCGTTGACGATATCAGCAATAATTAATACATCTTGGTGAGGAACAGCAACAACCATGTCACCAGAAATCTTTTCACGCATCGATTGTAGTAACGATTCGTTTAAAATACGAGTCGCGTCATACCCATCATTTGTGTTTAAAAAGTAGAATGTATTACCCGCTACTGTGTCTTGTTTAAATTCATAACCTAATGAGCGTGCGTTGAATAATGCCATTTCACGCACTTGCTGTTCTGTAAGTTCTAATTTTTGTAATAGACGCTCGTCAATTAGTCGATACGTTTTATTCGAATCTAACGCATAGTAAATACGTGTTTCCGCCGTATGATCCGTCATAATAAACGGATTTCCTTCTTCTGCTTGTTTCGGGAAAGAAGTAGAGCGAATAACAGGTAAAATTTTCGCTCCGCTATTTTCTTCTTTATGCATCGCAATTAGCGCTTCTTGTACGTAATAAGCAACTTCTTCAATTGCCTTTTCTTTGTTCACTTCCCATTTTGCCACAACTCCTGGAAGCGATACGTTAATACCTTTTTTGGAGTCTTTTTGTTCAATACGTAAAACTTCTTTCTCACTATCATACTGAAAGTCCCATTCTGGGCGAGATAATTTCTTTATTAACTCATCTTTCATCTTTTTACTTGTCATCTTCATCTCTTTTTCCTCCCTTCCAAAAAAATAACCTCCCCCGCGAAGGTAGAGGTTGTTTTACAATTCAATTGGCAAATTGCCTTATTTTAAACCTTCAATGAACTCTTCGATTTGTTCTTGTGTTTTACGATCTTTGTTTACATAGCGACCAGTTTCTTCACCTTTATTGTACGCTACAAAGCTCGGAATGCCAAATACGTCTAATTTTACACATAGATCAATAAACTCATCGCGATCTACATAGTAAAATGAGAAATCACTATATTTCTCTTCTACTTCTGGCATAAATGGGTCTACAAAGCGGCAGTCTGGGCACCATTCTGCTGAGAACATAAAGACTACATTCTCTTCATTTTTTAACTGTTGGAATTGCTCCATGCTTTCTAATGACTTCATCTATATTTCCTCCTCTAACGAGTGCATTTTTCATGTTATAATCTTTCTTTTATACTACCATACATCGCGCACGGTGCAAGGTTTATGCTTGCTTTTTGTCATACTTATATTGCCCAACTAACAACTTAACAACGTGTACAAATAATTCCGTACGGTCGACATAATCATCTGTAAAAATACCGATCGCACCTTCGTGACTACGAATATCTTTTCGCTGCACAAACTCTTCCATCACTTCGCTTAATTCCTTACCATCTTCAAGAGGTGCTAAAAAATCGTCTGGTAACGTAATACGCGCTCCTCCGGCCACAAATACTTTCCCATCACTTGTTGCTAGCGCGCCCCAGTTACACATAAATAAACCGTGCTCCGTTTTCATTACGCCGCCTTCTAGCCCAATACCAATTGGAGCTTCTCCTTCCTCTAGCGCTCGCTTTGCTCTATTAATCGCTCCTTGCATCGTCTCTTCATCTGAGAACGGCTGAGCTGATACTCCTGACGGAACAGAAAGAGATGTAATTTCAGCATCTTTCCAAACCTTCTCCACAGCGCCAACCTTCGTTTTATTCTTTGATCCAACTACTACTTTCATTTCGTTCACCTCTATAAAAATTCTTCATTCTATTCTAATATCCGCTTCGGCACAAATTAAGTACCAACCACTACCACACACCATCAGGGAATTCCTTCTCCCCATAAAAGAAGGTCGCTTTCTACAATATTACTGGTCCTAAACACAAAAACAGGCTTCTTCTTTCTTCCTACCCGCGGTCTTAATACATCATTCGAGCACCCATTAGGCACTAACCGCCACCACTCATCGCTGGGTCATCTATTCAACCTAAAAAAAGAAGGGTTTTTCGCCCTTCTTCTCTACGCGTTATTCTTAATTGTCTCTAACGTCGTTTTATCTGTTGTTCTTACAAGCTTCGTAATTAATTCTTTCGCCGCTGCATAATCATCAACATGTAAAATTGAAGCATGTGTATGAATATAGCGTGCACAAACACCAATTACTGCTGATGGGATACCAGAGTTACTTGTATGTACACGGCCCGCATCTGTACCACCTTGTGAAATAAAGTATTGGTACGGAATGTTGTTTGTTTCTGCTGTATCTAAAATGAATTCGCGCATCCCTCTATGTGTTACCATCGTGCGATCATAAATACGAAGAAGAGCACCTTTTCCTAATTGACCGAACTGCGTTTTGTCACCAGATGCATCGTTTGCTGGACTTGCATCAAGCGCATAAAAAATGTCTGGTTGAATCATATTTGCAGCTGTTTGCGCTCCGCGGAGACCTACTTCTTCTTGTACAGTAGCACCAGAGTATAATGTGTTTGGTAATGTTTCATCTTTTAATTCTTTTAACAATTCGATTGCAAGGCCACATCCGTAACGGTTGTCCCAAGCTTTCGCCATAATTTTCTTTTCGTTTGCCATCGGCGTGAATGGGCAAATCGGCACGATTTGTTGTCCTGGTTTTACACCAATTTCAATCGCATCTTCATAACTATCTGCACCTATATCAATTAACATATTTTTTATATCCATCGGTTTTGCACGTTGCGCGTCACTTAATAAATGAGGAGGAATAGAACCAACAACCCCAATAACAGGACCATTCTTCGTCATAACTTGTACACGCTGTGCTAATAGAACTTGACTCCACCATCCGCCTAACGTTTGAAAACGAAGCATTCCGTTTTTCGTAATTTGCGTAATCATGAAACCTACTTCATCCATATGACCTGCTACAAGAACACGCGGGCCAGTTTCGTCCCCTTTTTTCAGACCAAATACGCTCCCTAAACCGTCTTGTACAATTTCATCCGCATATTTGCTTAATTCTTGTTTCATAAAACGGCGTACATCATGTTCAAAACCTGATGCACCTTGTAATTCTGTTAACGTACGAAATAATTGTAATGTCTCTTTATTCACGAAGTCCCCTTCTTTCAAACCTTAGTAGAATACCCCTTTTATTGTAACGAAATTTTCGAAATGTTTCTAGTTTCTTCTTTTTTAGCTGTATTTGCTTTATAATTATTATCGGTACACTATTTTTATTTTATAGAATTGAGGTGAATATATGAGCTGGAAAGGTTTAGTAGCAGGTCTTGGCGTTGGGTTCGCAGCTGGTTATCTCGTTGCAAACAAAGTACAAGAACAATCCCATATTTCTTCAGAAAAAGCATTGAAAATGGTGAAACAAGCATTAAGTCATAAAGGTGAAATTACTGGCTCTTGGGTACATATGGTTCCAGAGACATTTGAAAAATATGATGTCGCATATGAAGTTTATCGCGGCGGTCTTACAACAATGTTAAATGATATACAAGAACGATTTGAATTTTTAGTTGATGCTAAAACAGGTACTGTTTTAGAGGTTATAGCAGCATAAAAAGGAGGGTTCCCATTAGGTGAACCTCTTATTTTTTTGAAATTGCGGGTATTGATTAAAATTATATCAGCGATTTTCCGAATATATCGGCGCAGCTCAATTTATATCAGCGATTTCCCAATTATATCAGCGTTTGTTTAAATATATCGACTTACCAACAAAACCCGACAATAAAAAAGAAGCTGCTCCAATAAATATGATGGAGCAACCTCCTATTTTTATGCTTCTATACTCGTTTTCAGCTCTATTTTTTCTACGATATGCCCTTCTTCATTCCACTTTACTGCACGGTAATATGCGTCATGATAAAAAGTAAACCATGCTCCTTTTTCAGCGCCGTACTCCATCCACTTTTGCTTATTTTCAATCGATGTCATCGGATAATCATCGTATGCCATTACCCATAATACATTTTGATGCGCGTGCGTCGGCAAGAGATCTGCTAAATGTAGCATCGTTTCCCCTTGACTCTCCAAAATGATGACTGCATGTCCATCACTATGCCCACCCGTATGTGCCATCTTGATTTCATCTGTAATTTCTATTTCTTGCTGAAACGTAACAACTTGATCTACAATCGGTTCCCAATTTTCCTTCCAATATGTATTACGGGATCTAATATTTGGGTTCCTCATTTCATTCCACTCTGTTTCACTTACGTAAACTTTCGCATTTGGAAACGCTGGTACAAGGTGATCCCCATCCCATTTTGTTAGGCCAGATGCATGATCAAAATGAAGGTGTGTCATTAAAACATATTGAATATCTTCAGGCTTTAATCCCTGTTTTTCTAACGATTCATAAACCGATGATTCTTCTGTTACACCTTGATTTCGTTTCATCTTCTCATCCAACTTACCGTTTCCTATTCCTGAATCAATGAGCATATTTCCGTCTTTCGTTTGCAAAAGTAACGGATCTGTTCGTAAGTAAATATGATTTGTGTCATTATGTTTATATTTACGTGACCAAAGTACTTTCGGCACAACACCAAACATTGCCCCTCCATCTAAATGTGTATTTCCGCCTTTTAACCACGTTACTTTTATATCTCCAATTTGTAACTGTTCCATTACACATCCCCCTTTCAATTAATCTTAACATAAAATTCTGATTATTTTAGATATAAAAAACCTATGCATTACTGCATAGGCTCTGTACGATATTTTGCTTCAACTCGGTAAATACGATGACCTTTACTAGAGAATTTCTCTTCGTATTCAGTCATGATGTTACCTTCAAAGTCGCTGTTATGAAGATCTAAGCTTAAGTAAGTTAGTAACATACCATACTCAGCCATACTCATAAGAGAATATTCAAATAGACCTTGGTTATCTGTTTTGAAATGAATTTCTCCGCCTTCTACTAACACTTCTTCGTAATTACGTAAAAATGTTTTATACGTTAAACGACGCTTCGTATGACGTTTCTTTGGCCATGGATCTGAGAAGTTTAAATAAACGCGATCAATTTCACCTTTCGCAAAGAAAACTGTTAAATCTTCAGCATCTTTATTAATTAACTTTAAGTTTGGTAATTCTTCTTCAATTAATTTATCAAGTGCATCTACAACAACACTTGTGAATTTTTCAATTCCAATATAATTAATATGTGGATTCGCTTTTGCCATATCATACATGAAGCGGCCACGACCTGTACCTACTTCAATATGAATTGGTTGTTCGTTTCCAAATACTTCTTTCCAGCTACCAGCGCGCTCCTCTGGGTTTCCGATTACGATATGTGAATATTCATTAATTCGATCCATTGCATACGGTTTATGTCTTAAACGCATAGATGTTTCCCTCTCTTTACATAGCTATTTTAAAGGAATAATTCCTTCTTTCTTTTTTAATCAATCTACCAAACAAAAAACCAAGTACGTACGAGCACTCGGTCCGTTTCTTTCAAGTATAAGATGTACCATTTTGATAAAAACTACATACAGCATTAAACATTCCATGACGAAACAGCTTTTTCTCTTACATTCGAAGAGAAAAACAATCGAAAGGATGATCCGTTCATGCCAATTAATCAACAACATCAATTAGAAGTGCTGAAAGATATTTTAGTCAACCACCAAAGTGATTGCTGCGGGACAGTTTCAGAATGCGAGCAATTAGAGCGCCTCATTCAATCGTTACTCGCAAACGATAATGTAAGTAGTGACGCTAAAACAATGCTAAACGATGTATATTCTTATAGTCAATCGGGTAAATCTTCCTCTAATTTGGACAACCATATTTCCAATAATCAAGAACAACTTACTCAGTGGATTGCTGGAATGGACAATTTTTCTTAAGTATTATTCTGAAGCAAGTAGTTGCTGTAAATATTGATGCCAATATTCAGCTTCTGCTTGCTGTTTTTTTGTTGTATGCCATTGAATAGACAAAATCGTTTGTGCTATCACATACCATCTCATACGCCTAAGCAGCGATTCATCCATTTCAATATCATAATAACCGAGCCACTCACTCCACTCCTGGCGCGGAATGTACCAATATAATAACATACCGAGGTCTAGAGCTGGGTCAGCAATTACAGCTCCATCCCAATCAATTAAAAACAATTCATCTTCATCCGACAATAGCCAGTTGTTATGGTTTACATCACAATGGCATACAACGAATTCATTGTATTCAATAGCTTTTAATGAATCCATTAAATATTGAAGGCCTTGCTGAATTGTTTCATCATCCCTTATATCTCCTCTTAAAACGAGTTGCAGTTGTTGTAATAACTCTTGTGCGTGAAGCGGCTGCTTCCCAAGTCTTTGAATCATCTGTACAAGCGCTTTAGAGGAGTGTATTTTCTTCAAAAGTTTCGCAACACGTTCTAGTTTCATATCCTCTGGCTCTAGCTTCTGTCCCGGAAGCCATTTTTGAGCAGAAATTACATCACCATTCGTTACCCTTCTTGTCCAAAGTAATTTTGGAACAATTCCTTCTGCTGACAATACCGCTAAAAAGGGCGATGTATTCCGCTTTAAAAATAACTTCTGTTGTCCGTTTTGCGCAATATATGCATCGCCCGTTACTCCACCAGCCGGTACAAGACTCCACTCTTTTCCTAATAATTGTTCCAACCATTCCATATTCATTACCCGTTAACAAATCCTTATCTTTTATAGTTATGAAAAGAAAAACCGCAACATTTCTACACATGTTGTGGATTCATATATTTTACTGTAAATGAAAAGAAAAATTAGCCTAAGCCAAAAATCCTCTATTTTATTTTACAAAACCTGTCATAGAATGACAACTTATCAAAATCGTCACCTTTGTCAATTCTACATTTATTACATTCTCATCGTCAAGTAGCGATTTGTCACATTATCGTCAATATATACGTGCTAATTGGAGCGAGCCTAAGTTCCTTTCCTCTAAATGAAGAAATTGGCTCTATTTTCGCTTCGTTTTCGTTTACTAACACATGCCACGTTGCTTCTTTCGGAAGTTGCACAGTTTTAGCTTCTAAACCGCTATTAAATAAGACGATAATCTCTTTCCACGGCCCAAACGATTCTGCATGCTCTAGGTGATATGCAAGTACTTCTGTAGATGTTTGTAAAAAAGTCATATGTTTTTTTATAAGGTCTGCATTTTGTAATCGGAATGCCCCATGCTCTTTACGAATCGCAATTAAACCTTTTATATAGTTAACGGTTTCTATCTCTTTCTCTTTTTGATCCCAATCTAATTGATTGATCTCATCATTTGCATTATAACTATTTTCATTTCCTTTCTTCGTACGATAAAACTCTTGCCCTGCGTGTAAGAAAGGAATGCCTTGTGAAAGAATAACCATTGCGCTCGCTAATAGGTGACGTTTTTTCAAAATCGTTTCTGATTCTTCATTACTGCGCACTAGTTTATCCCACATCGTCATATTATCATGACATTCTACATAGTTAATGCTTTGCGCCGGCTCTAAAAACAGCCCTGTTTCTTTCATACTTAAAAGACTTCCTGCTGCAATATACTGCAAATGATTACAGTCTACATACCCACCAAATGCAAAACCACGCTTATTTATATGAAATGTACTCCCTTTTATCCCATCACGAAATTGATCATTAAACTGCGCGATATGTGGCATTTTCTTCGCATTATTTAACGTTGCTTTTTCCTCAAGAGGAAGCGGTGTTTGTAAATCCCATCCTTCTCCTAATAACAAAGCATCTCGTTTTATGTTTCGCACTTCTTTCTCTATCATATTCATTGTATCAATATCTAAAATTCCCATTAAGTCGAATCGGAATCCATCGACATTGTATTCAGTAAGCCAATATAAAATAGACTCTACAATGAATTTCCTCATCATTTTCCGTTCAGACGCTATATCATTTCCGACTCCCGTCCCATTAGAAGGCATACCATCTTCACCATGACGAAAATAATATCCTGGAACAAGCTTCTCAAATGATGATAGCTCTCTTTCATAAACATGATTATATACAACATCTATAATCACCCTAATACCTTGTTCATGAAATGTTTCAATTAGTTGTTTGCACTCAACTATCCTGTTATACGGATCAGAGGGGTTTGTAGCATAATATGCTGTTGGTGCATTGTAATATAATGGATTGTACCCCCAATTATAGGCAGAAGAAGGATTCGCCTCATCCACACCACCGAAACAATATAAAGGCAATAATTCAACATGCGTAACGCCTAAATCTTTTATATGAGACAAACCTGTCAATGTCCCATTTCGTCCTGTTGTTCCTTCTTCCATTAGCCCTTTATACGTCCCTTTTTTACTCACTCCACTGTTCGGATGAATAGTAGCATCACGAATATGCAATTCTTACAATATGGCATCTGTCATTGCTTGTAATGGTGGTAATTGCTCTCGTTTCGTTACAGTCGTCTTTTCTAAATCGATAACAATGCCATACTTTCCATTTACAGTCACTGACTTTGCGTAAGGATCCACCGCTTCGTTCCATATTAAATTAATACAAACAAGAAATGTATAGCGTGCTCCGTCTAAATCACCTTGTAATGTTTGAATCCAAACTCCGTTTTCTCCCCTGTACATTTCATGATCGGTATATTCTTTATCGCTCTTATAAATTCTTACTTTCGCAAGCCTTGCAGTTGGGGCCCATACTTTAAATGTCGTTTCTTGTTTTTGATACACAGCACCTAAATCTGTACCTTCGTAATAATACTTTTCATCGAAAATTTTTGTTCGAATAACAGCACCTATTTGTAAATCAGTTTCTTCATTCCGTTCATCTCGTACTGTATAATACTTCCCCACATCTAGCGGCTCTTCTATAAAGCACTCATACTTCGTTGCATCTGGAAGCGCAATAGTATGAGCAATCGGTAAATCTTTCACATTACTTCCTTCTTGCAAACGAAATGTCCGACTTGTTCCATACGCATGTGGGAGCAAAATTGTAATTTTATTCATTTCATCTAAATAGGCATCAAATGGACGTTTTACTTTCAACATAAAAAAATCACCATCATTCTCAAAGTTAAAATAAAGTGAAACTTTAATGAGCGAGAAAATTTTTCCATCCTCACTTATTATTAGCCTTCACCAATTAGGCGAGATAAAATGAGCTGCAAATGATAAGGCTTTTCTTATCAACAAGACTCTATACAGTAACTCCATTCTTCTCTATAGTATATTCACCTGCATAAAAAACGTTTTCAACATTCTATTTTTGTAATTTTATTTCAGCAATCGATTTATACTTCGGGGTTTCTTTCACGTGGGATTCGTATAAAGTAATTGTATCTGCTTGAAATGATATTTCAGGCACTTCTTTTATACTTTCTAAACGAAACTTTTCTTCTCCTATCCATTTACGAGCAACGGTAATATGCGGGTGATACGGGCGTATTTCTAGAGAAAATCCATTTTCTTCACAAATGGCATGTACTTGCTTTTGCAACTGAAACAAATCGTGATTCTCACTTACCTTCGCCCAAAAAATACGAGGCTGATCTTCCCTACCAAACGTTGAAAAACCTTGTAACGTGAACGATAGTTCTTTTGTTTCTGCAATTGTTTGTAATCGATTCTTTATTCCCTCTAATTGTTCCTCCGTTGCACTCCCTAAAAATGAAAGGGTAATATGATAGTCTTCTTTATGTACCCATGAACGAAATTGTAATTCCTCTTGCATGTCCTTTTTATAGTTATACAGCATTTCTTTTATATGATTCGGTAACGTAATTGCGACAAAATAATGCAGTTCCATGTACATCTTCTCCTTCTTTCTATTGTTGCTTTTCTTTCTTATCTCATTCAGGTAAAAAGAAGCCGCTCTCCAAAATAGAGAGCGGACATTATTTATATATCCATTACTTCGCTAATTCATGAATTGCTTGCGCGTAAATTGCTGTTGCTTTTAATAAGTCTTCAATTTCGATATACTCATCTTTTTGATGTGCAAGTTCTTCTTTTCCAGGGAATAGCGGGCCAAATGCCACACCAGCTTTTAATGAACGAGCATAAGTACCGCCGCCGATTGCTAATAGTTCTGCTTTTTCACCTGTTTGTTCTTCATACACACGTTGTAACGTACGGATTAATACGTGATCTTTATCGACGTGATGTGGGCGAGAATTAGAATAGTCAGCCACTTCAAAACCATGCGTACCAACATATTCTTTCAACTTCACAATTGTTTCTTCAAAGTTAGTTGTAACTGGGTAACGTACGTTTAGCCCTAAGTTACCACCGTTTTCTTTCGTATAAGAAATGCGACCGACATTCACTGTTAACGGACCGCTAATTTCATCTTTATAAGCAATAGTAGCTTTTTCACCAAAAATATCACCAGTAAATGTTTCTGTTGCAAATGTCGCAAATGCAGTTGCTTTTCCATCAAGTGAAACTGTAGTTAAGAAGTTTGCTAATAATAAACCTGCATTTTCTCCTTTTTCAGGAGTAGATCCGTGCGCTGAAATTCCTTCTATTTGCAACGTCACTGCATTTCCTTCTATAGTCGATTTCCCTATTTTTTTAGCAGTTTGTAAATACTCTTCATATGCTACTGTAAGTGCATTTACATCTTCTCCTGTAATAACCGCTTCTGCAAAATCAGGAACCATATTTAAACGGCGCCCTGAATCAAATGAAACAAGTTCATATGTACCTTTTTTCTCTTCACTACCATTTTGCACAACTTGTATGTCAGAAATTCCTTTTTCTGCATTAATAATTGGAAAGTCTGCATCTGGTGCAAAACCGATTGTTGGCATTTCTTCATTTTTAAAGTAGTGATCTACACATTTCCAATTACTTTCCTCATCTGTTCCTATAATCATACGAACACGTTTGGAAAGAGGTAAGCCTAATTCTTTCACAATTTTCATCGCATAATATGCTGCCATCGTTGGGCCTTTATCGTCAATTGCACCACGTGCAAAAATCTTTCCATCGCGAATATCTGCACTATATGCAGGAGTCGTCCAGCCATCGCCTTCTGGTACAACGTCAACGTGACAAAGAATGCCTACTAACTCTTCTCCTTGCCCCATTTCAAGATGACCTGCATATCCTTCTAAATTTTTAGAAGTAAAACCTTCAGTTTCTCCTTTATGTAACATGAAAGATAAAGCTTTTTCTACACCTTCACCGAATGGTGCGCCCTCTTTCGCCGATTCTTCTTCCCATACACTTTTAATTTGTAAAAATTGTTGTGTATCACGAATTAAATCATCTTTTCGTTTCGCAACTTCTTCTGTCCAATTAATTGCTGACATCACGCATCCATCCTTCACTATATTGTTTCTTTCATCATAACAAACCGAAATCTCTTATGCCATACACGAAAACTAAATACCGAACAATTGTAATATTTCAGATATTTCTCATTAGTTTTTCTTTTATTTTTTCAAAAAAATTTGCAGGAATTTGGCGTTTTACGTAGAATTTTATGTGTTAGTTGACTGACCATATATACAATGTCAACTACCAATATTTTTCTATATGAATATTTGTTAAATTTCTGTAAAATTTAAGTAGATTAAAGCATGAATTTTATCATGTAGAGTACAATGGTAGTAACGACCTTCTTTCCTGAATGGGGTCAAAAAAACTAGTAGAGGAGTGGTTTTCTCTTGAAACCTACAACTACTCGTATGCTAACACGCATTAAATCAATTTATATGTACATCAATGAAAACGGAACGGTAACGACGAAAGACCTTGTAGATGAGTTCGGGATCACACCGCGAACGATACAACGTGATCTAAATGTGTTGCAGTTTAATGAACTCGTGTATAGCCCTTGCCGCGGTAAGTGGACAACAACAGGAAAGAAAGTGAGAATGACCTCATAATGAAAAATAATTGTATGTAAATAAATACATACCCCTTTCTAATAATTAGAAAGGGGTCTTTTCTGCGCCTATAAAGGTACTACTTTTCAGTATCTACTTGATATGTTTTTAACATTTCTACTTCTTCATCTGTTAGCTCTCGGTATTGTCCAAGTTCTAGTTCTTCATCTAATACTAACGGACCCATCTCTGTTCTCTTTAGGTAGACTACTTTTTTCCCTACCGCTTCAAACATACGCTTCACTTGATGGAATTTCCCTTCCGTAATCACAAGCTCAATTTCAGAAATATCATCGCTTTTCAATATTGTAAGTGCACCTGGCTTTGTTTCATAGCCATCATCTAAAATAACACCTTTAGCAAACTCTTTTACATCCTCTTCTGTTACTACTCCTGCAACGTGTGCATAATATTTTTTCGGCACATGCTTTTTCGGAGATAATAATTGATGTGATAACTTCCCATCATTTGTTATCAATAAGAAACCTTCCGTATCGATATCAAGTCGTCCAACTGGGAACGGATCAAAGATTGCATCTTCTAATTCTAATAAATCTATTACTGTTTCATGATTATCATCTTCCGTCGCTGAAATAACACCTTGTGGTTTATGCATCATTAAGTAAACAAATTCTTTGTATTGCACAACTTCACCGTGAATCATAACTTCTTGCTCTTCTACATTTACATGAACTTTCGCATCTTTTACTGGCGTTCCATCAATTTTCACAACGCCGTCTTTCAATAATTTCTTTACTTCTTTTCTACTTCCATATCCCATATTTGCTAATAATTTATCTAATCTCACGTTTTTCACCTTCTTTATTTATCATAGAAAAGGGGACGTAATTACGCCCCTCTTGATTTCAACTTTATTTTAAATCTACTACCAAGTTTACGTTGAATTTTATCTAATGCTTCTCCGCCAAATACTCTTTCAAGTACTCCTGTGCGAATTGCTAACAATCCGTAAACAAGACCGCCAATACCTGCACAAATTGCAACTGTTATAAGAGCACCCATACGGCCATCAGGCGAAATCATGAAGGATAGAAGCCATTGTGATAGTTTTACAGCAACGACCATTATAAGTGTTAGTACTGCAATTTGGAATGTTCTTTTATATACAACACCGAATGAATAGTGTGCGTATTTTTTAATTTGTTGATTTGTGTACCAAACAGAAGCTAAGAAACCAACTGCTGTTGCTAGAATTGCTCCTACTGTACCGAAATAACGAATAAAGATTACGTTACATACAAATTTCAAAATAACGCCCATTATAAGCGCAATAATCGCATGCTTCTGCTGGTTAATACCTTGCAGGATTGCCGCTGTTACTGTAAATAAAGCGAATAACAACGCAACTGGTGCATACCACATTAATACTTGTCCACCTAGTGGATCTGAATCGTAAAACGCAGTATAAATTGGATATGCCAGTGAAGAAATACCGACAACTGCTGGCAATGTTAAAAACATATTCGCCTGGAATGTTTGTGTAATTTGTAATTTCAAATAACGGTATTGTTTTTCAGTAAATGATTTTGTAATTGCTGGTACAAGCGTTAAACTAAACGCTGTTGCAAGTGATACAGGAATCATAATTAGCTTATGCGTCCACATTGTGAAAATACCGAGAGCTCGCTCTGCGATATCACCTTGACCAATCGCCTGCATAATTGAGTTAAATGTCAATGTATCAATTTGTTGATATAAAGGAATTGTTAACCCAATTACAACGTAAGGAATCGCATATGCAAATAACTCTTTAAACAATTGAACGGTGCTTACTGTTGATTCTGGTACAGTTTGTTCAATTAGATATTGATCCAAATATTTTTTACGTTTTAACCAGTACCAAATTAACACACCGAGTGCTCCAACCGCTGAAACGAACGCAGCAAATGTCGCTACTCCAACTGCTGTTGCAACTGTACCGCCAAGTACTTTAATAACGATAAAACTACCTGCTAATAAAAAGACGATACGAATAATTTGTTCAATAATTTGTGAAACGGTAGTTGGTCCCATAGACTGGTGACCTTGGAAATAACCACGAATTAAACTCGCTGCTGGTACAACAATAAGTGCGAAACTTACAAGACGAATAATCGTCGTAACTTCTCCTACATTATTGTGTATACTTTGTTTACCAAGCATCGCTTCTGCAAACAATGGCGCCGTCATGTACAGTACTAGGAACGAAAGAACTCCTGTTACTATCATCATAACCATTCCCGAGCGGAACATTCTCCGGCTCGTTTTATAATCGCCAAGCGCATTATATTTGGAAACAAATTTTGAAACAGCAAGTGGCACACCTGCCGTTGCGATACTTAAAAAGATCGTATATGGAATGTATCCATATGTATAGAGCGTTCCGCCTTCTGTTCCTACTAATGCATGAAACGGAAAGACGTAAATCATGCCTAAGAACTTTACTAAAAATGTCCCTAGCGTAACAATAAGCGTTCCGCGCAGAAATTTCGAATCGGACATACAAAAATCCTCCTACATCTACATAAAGTGAAACTATAATTAGTTGGAGACTTCTCTCCTACTCCTTATTAGTTGAACCATTCGAGCATTTACAGGCTAACAGACTCCCTATTTACTTCTCCTAAATCTTGAGGTTTTAGTCTTATCGCCTACAAATGGCAGGATAGTGCTGAACTCTAACTTTTGTATTGTACCACAATTCTCTCATTAAGCAGTACTTCACTCTATTTTTCTTTTAAGGGAAAACATGCTATTCTTTTAGGCAGGAAATGTAGAAAATGAGGTCGATATATTATGCATTATGATGTTATTGTCATCGGCGGCGGTCCTTCTGGGCTAATGGCTGCAATTGGTGCTGCAGAAGAAGGCGCAAATGTCTTACTTCTTGATAAAGGAAATAAACTTGGGCGTAAACTTGCAATTTCTGGTGGCGGACGCTGTAACGTAACGAACCGTCTACCACTTGATGAAATTGTTAAACATATACCAGGAAACGGTCGCTTCTTATACAGCGCTTTTTCTATTTTTAATAATGAAGATATTATTACATTCTTCGAAAATCTTGGTGTTAAATTGAAAGAAGAAGACCACGGTCGCATGTTCCCTGTGTCAAACAAAGCACAATCTGTTGTAGACGCACTTTTAACACGATTAAAAGACTTAGGTGTAAAAATCCGTACAAATACGCCTGTTGAAACGATTGAATATGAAAATGGTCAAACGAAAGCAGTTATACTGCAAACAGGCGAAGTGTTAGAAACAAATCACGTCGTTATCGCTGTTGGCGGAAAATCAGTTCCTCAAACCGGATCTACTGGAGACGGATATGCTTGGGCTGAAAAAGCGGGTCATACAATCACAGAATTATTCCCAACAGAAGTACCTATCCTTTCAAACGAGCCGTTTATACGTGACCGCTCATTACAAGGTCTTGCTTTACGTGATATAAACTTAAGTGTATTAAACCCGAAAGGAAAAGCTATCATTTCTCACAAAATGGACATGCTCTTCACTCATTTCGGCCTATCCGGACCCGCTGCTCTTCGCTGTAGTCAATTCGTCGTGAAAGCACTGAAAAAGTTTAAAACGAATACAATACAAATGAGTATTGATGCATTGCCAGAGGAAAATAGTGAGCAACTATTTCAGCGCATGCTGAAACAAATGAAAGAAGATCCGAAAAAAGGAATTAAAAACGTTTTAAAAGGTTATGTTCCTGAACGTTACTTCCTATTCTTATTAGAAAAAAATGAAATTGACGGTAGCGAACAAGCTGGACAAGTTTCTCACGAAAAGATTCGTGCACTTGTGAAAGACTTTAAAGAGTTTACTGTGAATGTAAATGGTACGCAGTCAATTGAAAAAGCATTCGTTACTGGCGGCGGTGTATCCGTGAAAGAAATTAACCCGAAAGAAATGTCTTCTAAATTTACGAACGGCTTATATTTCTGCGGAGAAGTTCTTGATATTCACGGTTATACTGGTGGCTATAATATTACATCAGCCCTTGTTACTGGTAGAATTGCCGGAACGACAGCTGGAGAAAACGCGAAAATGCAGTATTAAAAAAAGAAACAGGGATTCCTGTTTCTTTTTTTATAGGTACATGAAATTATATGAGCAATTCCACAAATATATCAGCGATTCCGCAACTTATATCGGCGATTTTCCAAATTTATCAGCGATTCTGCAACTTATATCGGCGATTTCCCAAATTTATCGACTTACCGACAAGAAGCGACAAATATCTGCTCCATGTAACTTTCCATTGCTTTTTTGTTGCTTTATTTACCTTAGTACCTTTATATTTTATATTGTTGAATATTTAAAAAAGGGTAAGGGGAAAACAAATGAGAAAAAAAGTCATGATGTCTTTAATGTTAATGACGTTTCTTTCTGCGGTAGAAGGAACGATTGTTAGTACAGCAATCCCTCGTATAACGAGTGATTTGTCAGGCGTCGAACTTGTTAGTTGGGTATATGCAATTTATATGCTTGCAACAGCTGTTTCGACTCCAATATACGGAAAGCTCGCTGATTTATTTGGCCGTAAAAAAGTTTTACTAATCGGAGCTACAATCTTTTTAGTCGGTTCTGCACTTTGCGGAATCGTTACATCGATGGAACAATTAATCTTCTTCCGCGCGCTTCAAGGTATCGGTGCTGGTGCTGTTATGCCAATCACAATGACGATTATTGGAGACTTATATAGCGAAGCGAAAGACCGCGCGAAAGCACAAGGTTGGATGAGTGCCGTTTGGGGTGTATCCGGTGTTATCGGACCGTTAGTAGGTGGATTTTTAGTTGATTCCCTTTCTTGGCGCTATATTTTCTTCCTAAACGTTCCATTCGGAATTATCGCTTGCTTAATGATTGCAATTTACTACAAAGAATCTATTAAACCTGCTAAGCATCATATCGATTATCTTGGTGCAACAGTCTTCTCATTAAGTACAATCGCTCTACTATATGCATTATTAACAGGTAGCAGTAAGCAAAACTGGGGAGACATGACAATTATCGGCCTATTAATCTTTGCCGCTATTTCATTTATTATTTTCTTATTCATCGAGAAAAAATCTCCAGAACCATTAATTCCGCTAGCACTTTTCTCTAACCGTACATTATCTACGATAAATATATTAACTCTTATTGCTGGCGCAATGATTATTAGTATTACAATGTACCTTCCAATTTGGAGCCAAGGTGTATTAGGGAAAAATGCTACAGAAGCTGGACTTATTTTAATGCCAATCCCTGTTATGTGGACATTTGGCGCTATTTTCTCTGGTAACTTAGTAGGCAAATTAAAAACGAAACAAATCATTTTACTTGGAGCTAGCATTTTATCAGTCGCTACGTTCTTATTATTTACACTATCAACAAATTCACCATCGTTCCTTATTTATGTAGCAGTCGGATTATTCGGCTTAGGAATGGGGCTTGTGACACCGATTTACATGGTAACAATTCAAGCAGCCGTACCAGCTCATACACGCGGAACAGCCGTTGGTTTAAACACATTTATTAATACATTCAGTCAAACGTTAGGTGCTGCAATCTTTGGAACAATCTTTAATACGATGATTCATGCACGCGGCATTAAAAACCTTGATCTTGTATCTGGTGGACACGGCGGGACTACAGCAAGTGTAGCCACTGAATCACAATCCGCATTAGCTGCAAGTGTACACGTTATTTATATGAGCACTTTCGTATTAGCAGTATGTACATTAATTATCGGTTGGCTTTTATTAAAGCCAGCTACACAAACAAGTGAGCAACAATAAAAAGGATGACCATTTTGGTCATCCTTTTTTTATTCTTCATTCTCCACAATATGTTTCAGCATGGATAATTTATTATCCCAAAAACGTTCATAATATGAGAGCCACTGTTGTAATTCTTCTAATGGTTCTGGATGCAAACGATATATCTTCTCTCTTCCGCTTTTTCTTCCACTTACTAAATTCGCTTCCGAAAGAATATGAAGGTGCTTTACAACCGCAGTACGACTCATCGGAAAATGATCCGTTATTTTGGAAATCGGTAACTCTTTGTCACTTAATAACCGTATTACTTCTCGGCGGGTTGGATCAGCAATTGCTTGAAATACATCATATTTCGCTGCTGACGAGGACACTTAGCCTTCGACAACCTTTTTCAGTTTTTCATTTACAATCGCTACCCAACCACCGCTCATTCTATCGCGAATAATAGAGCTCTTCGCATTTGCTTTCGGAAGAATTTCATCAGGATGTTTCCAGCCGCCGTGAATTAACGTAAATTCTGTTTTGTTATCTCCTAAGTCTTTCAAATCAAATGAAACAACCCAGCCATCTGTATCCCATGAGAAAGATAAATGGTTTGGCTCATCAATTTCTAACACTTTACATGGTGATGGCCCAAATGGTGATTGCACATGAAATTCATGTCCTACCTCTAATACAAAATCATTTGGCATAAACCATGACGCAATCCCTTCTGCAGTTGATACTACACTCCATACCTTTTGAATAGACGCGTTAAAAACGATTGTTTGTTTAATATCATTTAATGTATTTTGTTGTTCCATCTTCATTCTCCTTTACTCGGCGTTATAACATAACACCTTTTGGTTATACTTCGATAATATAACACCTTTTAGTTTCATGTCAACGCTAATTCTTTTACTGTTGAGAAATTCTCAACATTTTTTCAACAGGACAAACACCCTCTTAGCATTTCCTCATAATATACTCACAAAGGCAATATAAAATAAAAACTTCTCTCAACATGAAACTCCATCATTCATCTTGAGAGAAGCGCCTTACTTATATCATGCGTACTTCGTCTCTCCTCCTTCCCTCAAGGGACAATACGCGAGATATGACAAATCAGAAGGAATATGCCCACCATTTGAGTAGGTAGTTATTTCTCTTCTCCTCAACATTTCCTCAGGAGCGAAATGACTACCGACTCACTTTTTTCAAACAAAAATAAAAAGGGGATGAAAGCTATGTTCTATTGCATTAACTGCTCTGATATTCATCATGAAAAACATCCGAATGATAAAGTATTCAAAAACGGTTTTTATATTGATCCATTTTTAGGTGATCGTTATCACCTTGGTATGTGTAAAGATGCTCAAAATCATGAAACAGGGGAGCCTCTTTTAACGACAAAAAAATTAGGCACACCCCAATCTATTATGAACGTATTACCGACACATGTTGTCCCAACATAAAACATAAAAAAGAGCTGGGTGAGCCAGCTCTTTTTTATGCTTTATAAACGATCATTGCTGAAAAACAATAAATTTGGTTTTCATCGTCGTTAATGGAAACACCAACTTGATACTTAATATCTACAAAGTTGCTATCATCAATCTTTTTCAAAAACACATTCACAGCGTCTTCTAAGTCTTTTTCGTGACTTTCATCAAAAACTTTCACACGAATCATGTTAACACCATCCTAGATCGCAGCCCTCCGCCGCTTGATTATTGCCACGGTGCGTATCTATGATGCGATAAAACTTTCCATTCTCATATATATATCCGTCTTCTAACACATATTTTTTATCTTCAGTATAGACATAAAACTTACCTATCATAAATTTACTCGTATATAATTCCAAATAATTTGGTCTAAATTTAGCTACAACTTTATTTGTAATATCAATTTTTATTGTGCGCCCCACCTTCTCTCCCTCCTTTGCAAAGAACGGATTTAGGTATATTGTATTAGCGCTTTTACATTTTATGCTTAAAAATAAGTGGATATGCCCTCTTTCTCACCTGTACTATTTTTCTAAAAAAATCACTATAAAGTGAAACTTTAATCAGCCCGACCACCCACCTAACTTCTTTGCTTTCGCTGAATTTTTAGATGGGGGTCTTATTGCCCGTTAATGCGGGATAAATAAGTTCAAAAAAAACATAAAAAAAGCACTTTATCTTATTGACTATAATATAAATATTATGTTATCATATAAAATTTGACATTTTTACATACGTATGCTATCATTAAAAGTGGTTACCACATATGGAGGTGGATGATTTGTTTCAAATTGGTGATAAAATCGTTTATCCAATGCACGGTGCAGGAATCATCGAAGCAATTGAAGAGAAAGAAATATTAGGTACTTCACGTCAATATTGTGTGATACGCATCATTAGTAAAGATATGCAAGTAATGCTTCCGATGGATCAATTAAAAAAATCAGGTATTCGTTATATCGTTGATCGAGGTACGTTAGATGATATACTTCTTGAATTTCAAAACGGGGAGTCAGACCCATCACTCTCATGGAAACAAAGATATACAATGAATATGGAAAAAATGAAAAATGGCAATTTACAAGATAGCGCAGAAGTGGTTCGGGATTTACTTCGCCGTAATAAAGAGAGAACATTAAATGCGAGCGAAAAACAAATGCTAGATAATGCACGAAAAATGATGATCAGCGAAGTCGCGCTCGTACAAAATGTTACTGAACATCAAGCAACAGAATTTCTTCAAGATACAATTAATCACTAAATTTAAAATAGCTGGCCGCTATTTTTTTTGTAAAAAAAGGACGAAGAGTTTTATCTCTTCGTCCTTTTATATTACCCACGCCCAGCTTGAAACGATGGATATAACGTCATTCCACCATCTGCAAATAGCGTAATTCCCGTTACGTAACTCGCCTCTGATGAAGCAAGCCAAGTTGCTACTGCTGCGATTTCTTCAGGTTTTCCAATATAGCCCATAGGTATCATACTTTCTACGTCAGCACGTTTTTTAGGATCAGCAAACTTTTCTGCATTGATTGGCGTATTAATTGCACCTGGTCCTATATTATTTACTCGAATACCTTTTGGCGCATATTCTAGCGCTAACGTTTCTGTCATCAGTTTAATGCCACCCTTACTTGCTGCATAGTGCACAAATAGTGGCCACGGAATTTTCTCATGAACACTAGACATATTAATGACAGACCCTTTAATATCATGTTCTACAAAATATTTAATCGCTTCACGACTTCCTAAAAAAGCACCTGTTAAATTTGTATTAATTACCCTATTCCAATCTTCAAGCGGCATTTCATGCGACGGTACCGCGTTTTCTATCCCTGCATTATTAATCATAACGTCAAGCGTACCAAACTCTTTCACAGCAGATTGAATGAGATTCACAACATCTGATTCGACGGTTACATCACCTTTTACAGCAATCGCTTCGCCGCCTACCTTTTTAATTTCTTCTAACACATCATTCGCTTCTGATTCTCGTGAGCGATAATTAATAACCACTTTCGCTTTTTCCTTAGCAAACCTTACTCCCATCGCTCTTCCGAGACCAGTTGCTGACCCTGTAATAACGACAACTTTCCCTGCTAAATCACTATACATTTCCATACCTCCTTTAACTTTTGGCTATACCTAACATAATTCCGGCTGCGATAATAAAAACGATACCGACAACGATACCCGTTAATTGACGTTTCGTTTTCTTTTCACCTAATATAAGGATCCCACCAAGCGTGGAAATAATAATTCCCATTTGCGATAGCGAGAAACTTGTTGCGACTCCAACACGCGGCTGTGAAATGAATAAAAACATATTTCCAGCTGCCCAAATTAATCCTGGAATAATATTGCGAATTGCATATTTATTAAATGGATGATGTTTAAAGGTAAGCAAAATCCCACCTAACACCATACCAACTGCTTGTGGCAACAAAGCCGACCAGCCATCTACGTTAAATAACCTAATTACTACTACGTAAACTAAATAACCGACTGTTGAAATTAATAAAATTACGATACCTCTTTTAAAGTTTGCTGCTTGCTCTGCATTCTTTTCTTCTTCACTTTGAAGCGATGTTAAAATAACACCGATAATAATACAAACGAGCGCTAAAATCCCAAGGACGACCGATATTGTCGTGGACCATTCATGAAATACGATAACGCCAAATAAAGTCGTCGCGACTAATTGAAGTCCTGTTGAAATTGGCATCGTCCTCGAAACACCCATTAAATCAATACTTTTCAATTGATTTGCCTGACCAAGCGCCCAAAATAAACCTGACACAACTCCAACTCCGATAACGGTAGGTGTTAATACTGGCTTCATAAAAATATAAACAACAATTGAGAAAATAAGTGCTCCAAACGTTGTTCCGAGCGTTTGACTATACGGGCCCCCGCCCAGTTTTACGTTAAATAGCACAATACTTCCCCAAAATATAGCTGGTAAAATCGCTAAAAATATATCCATCACTCATTACCTTTCTTTACTAAATGCCATAGATTATCACTCTAAGTCGTTAGAGTGAGCTTTTATTTTTTCTTTTTCCCGTTCACAAACTTTTTCTGCAATAACGTCAGAAACATTCTTTTCTCGCTCCACTTTCTTTATCTTTACGTGATCTAAATGATCTTCCAAAGTAAGCGTAACTTTATCGTTCGGCGGATTATGCGCTCCTTGAAATGTAAGAAATTGTAGCTTCACTTCGTATCTAGGAACAAATTCATCTTTCTTGCCGAGACGCTTTATATCTATAACTGAAGCACATTCATATTGATCTTCTGTCACTTGTCTAATAACTGAATAGTACCTATTTGATAATGCACTCTCTAAAAGCTGTTCTCTTGATTCTTTCGCGAAAGAATCGCTTGGAGAAGAGAAAAAGGCCACACATAGCATTGTGATAACTACACATATTTTTTTCATAGTTCCCTCCTTGTTCTATAGATTAGTGTTCTCAAAACTGCCATAAAAAAACGACTTTCCCTATGTAGGAAAGTCGTTTTAATGAATCCAATATTAACCACCGCTCACTGGTGGAATTAGTGCAACAACATCACCAGATTGGACCCTGTCATCTTCATTTGCGTATTCTTCATTAATCGCAACCATAATTGGCTCTGAAACTGGTACATTATATTCGTTCGCAACAACATCTTTTAACTGTGCAACCGTAATATTTTCTTTCTCTATTTGTAATTCACTTGTCCCTGCTTCTTCTTGCAAGTGCGCAAATAACAATACTCTAATCATACTTATAGCTCCTTCCCAGGCTCTCCCGCCGGATATGGTGTTTTTTCTAATTGATCACCAATCCATGAGTCACCATCTTCCCAAAACTCCTTTTTCCAAATCGGAACAATTTGTTTTATGCGTTCCATAATATATTCGTTCGCTTCATAAGCCGCTTTACGGTGTGGTGTTGAAACAGCAACAACAACCGCTATATCAGAAATTTGCAACGTACCGATGCGATGTGTAATCGCAACATATGTACCTGGCCATTTCTCTTTCACTTCCAAGCCAATTTTCTCTAGCATCTTTTCTGCCATCGTCTTATAAGCAACATACTCTAAGTATAATGTACGACGCCCTTTCGTAAACTCTCTAACCGTTCCAATAAATGTTGTAACAGCACCGCATTCACGTCGAATTACTTTCTTCGTTACTTCTTCAATTGAGATTTCTGTATCAATTACTTCATAATATGTATTTATCATTTCGCACTCCTAACTGTTTGTAAAAACCAGTCTATGTACAACTCTTCTTCTGTTATATGAAATACTTTATATTCTTCTCTTATATTTGCCGGAACATCATACCACGTAATAACCGCCACTATATTTTCTACTTTATGTAAAAGCTCAATGTCTTCCGCAGAACGAAGTAACACTACTTTCGAGTAATTCTCTTTTTTATAGCCTTCTATTAAAATTGTATCCACTTCAAAAAACTCATATAAGCGAATAATTTCTTGCAAGGACCATTTCTTTCTTAGTGAAGAAAGTGAAAGCAATCCAGCGCCTTCTACACTACTTACGACAGCACCAGCTTTACGGTGTCTTTCGCTATCTTTTTGCGCTACTTCTGGAAAGCCTCCGTGCCCGTGATGTTTAATTGTAGCAACTTTCATTTTTCGTTCAGCTAATGCATGCACCACTTTCTCAACAAGTGTTGTTTTCCCGCTATTTTGATATCCTACTATTTGTAAGATTGAAGGGGCTTTGCCCATGGCCAATCACATCCCTCAGAGTGCTCCAACAATAATACGGATACTTTCATTCCGGTCTCAAATCCTCTCGTTCCTCCAGGTAACACGATAAAAGCATTCGCATCTGCAAGTGAAGATACCGCACTCGATTTATCTAAACCAACTGGCATCGCTTGTAACGCCCCGTCCACAATTGTTACGTTCGCTCTTACGAAACGAGTAAATGGATTTGGCTTTGGAAAATCTTTTTGTAAAATAGCATCCGCTCTATATACGTGAGGTTCCTTCGCATACAAATACGTTTTTATAATTGGATGCACAAATAATTCAAAGCCTACATAACAAGCAGACGGATTTCCTGATAAACCAAAGAGTAACTTTCCATCAACTTCAGCTACTGTCGTTACACTTCCGGGCCTCATGGCTATCTTATTAAAGAGTACATTTGCCTGTAACCTTTCATAAATAGCTGGTAAGTAGTCATAATCTCCTACTGATACACCGCCTGTTGTAATTAAAATGTCGACCTCATCCACCGCTGATTGAACAGCTGTAAAACATGCATCTAACTCATCCGCGAGTTGACCATAATAACGAACTTTCCCGCCAGCTTTCATAATTTGAGCTGCGATCATATACGAGTTACTATTTCTAATTTTCCCCGGTTCTAACGGCTCATGTACTTCTAATAATTCACTTCCTGTCGTTACAATACCGACAACAGGCTGTTTTACAACTTTCACAGTGCTATATCCAAACGTTGCTAATAAGGCGGCAACACCTGGATTAATTGCAACGCCTTTCTGAACGAGAACTTGATTTTGTTTTATATCTTCTCCTTTAAACGACACATTGTCACCGTTATTAAAAGGGCGTTTTAACTTCATATATGTTTTCCCGTTCTTCTCAAACCCTTCTGTCAGCTCTAGCATTACGACTGCATTGCAATCTTGTGGAATAGCTGCTCCTGTCATAATACGAACCACCTGAAAAGATCCTACTTCTTCTGTAAAAACAGAACCTGCCCCGATTTCTCCTATTACTTCAAATTCAACTGGATTCTCTTGAGTTGCTTCTTTCGTATCTTCTGCTCGAATGGCGAAACCATCGTAAGGGGAACGATCAAAATGAGGAACGTCATGATCTGAGACAACATCTTCCCCGAGAATTCTCCCGTAACTTTCCGTAATAGAAATTTCTTCTACTTCACCATGCTTTGCATATTTCATTATCCGTTCTACTGCCTCAGCAACTTGAATTGGAATTCGTTTTTCTACCATCGTTTCTCACCTCATATTTGCAATTTTTTTTATCTCGATTAAACTTTATATATTCAATAGAAATTACTTCAAGGAGGAATTCCATGTCTTCATTTACACACTTTAATGACCAAGGACGCGCGAAGATGGTTGATATAAGTGACAAAAAAGCAACCGTTCGAACAGCAATTGCGTGCTCTAGCATTGTCGTTACGAAAGAAATTTACGATAAAATCTCTCACAATGAAATTGGGAAAGGTGACGTATTAGCAGTTGCGCAAATCGCAGGCATTATGGCTGCGAAACGAACTTCTGATATTATCCCAATGTGCCATCCTTTACTATTAAAAGGTGTTGACGTTTCTTTCGATTGGAAACAATCAGAAGAACAATATCGTTTACTCATTGAAGTAAAAGTTAAAACAGAAGGTAGCACCGGTGTTGAAATGGAAGCTTTAACAGCTGCTTCGGCTACCGCTCTTACTGTGTATGATATGTGTAAAGCTGTCGATAAAGGTATGATTATCGGCGAAACGTACTTACTTGAAAAAACAGGCGGAAAAAGTGGAGATTATACGAGAAATTCATAATCCTTTCTCCGTTGAACCTAAAGGATTCCCTTTAGGTTCAACCTATATATCTTGCATATAAACTTTTCGCTACATTTATATCATTCGTCCCATGAATGAAAGCTCTGCCATCTGTAAATAAAACAAAACGATATTCTTCTACCGGAAACGACAATAAATAAGGTGTCGCCTTTATCTCTACGCTTCTTTGTAAGCGCTTTTTAATTTCTTCCAAATTAAAATTCTTCCGCACACCTGGACGAATTTGCACTGTATTTCGCCCACATAACACTTCTGTTTTCGTTTGTGCTTCAAATGTTAAACTCGGATATGTACGTAACCTTCCGCAAGATAAACAAGTATCTTTTTTCTGCCTATTCACTTTAAATGCCATCTGTTGATTATTCCAAAGATCAAATGATAACATCGTTTCACGAAGCGCTCCGTAGTCTTCTACTAATATTTTCAGCGCTTCCGTAGTTTGATGCGCAACTACTAATTGTACTGCCGGTTGTATAATACCAGCTGTGTCACATGTTGCTCCGCTCGCCGGATGCTCCATTAAACAGCGAAAACACGGTGTTTTCCCTGGTAAAATTGTATACGTTACTCCGTAGCTTCCAACGCACCCACCATATATCCACGGAATATTATACTTTTGTGAAATATCATTAATGAGAAGACGCGTTTCAAAATTATCTGTCGCATCTAATATTAAATCTACACCATTCACTAATTCTTCCATTTCTTGCACCGTTACATCTGTCACAACCGGAGTTATTTCCACCTCAGAATTAATCGCTCTTAAATGCTCTGCTGCCGCTACCGCCTTCGGTTTATACTGCTTTGCATCTTCTTCTGTATATAGTTGTTGTCTTTGTAAATTACTCCATTCTACATAATCACGATCAGCAATCGTTACTTTTCCAACACCCGCTCTAACAATCGCTTCTGCATTTGCCGCACCGAGAGCACCAGCACCAATAATAAGCACATGCTTCTCTCTTATTTTTCTCTGCCCTTCTTCTCCAACACCAGAAAATAATATTTGTCTTGAATATCGCTCCTGCATGCGATAGCCCCCTTTCTTATCCTCCTATATAAGACATTTCGATTTTCGGACGATTTTTTGCACTTTCTTCTGTTCGTTCATCCGAATACCTATCTTTTCTATTCATCCATACATCTTGTATAACACTTAATAACTCCTCATCCGAAAGATTTCCTCTAAGAAGTTCTCTTACATCCAAACCCTCTGTCGCAAATAAGCACGTATAAAACTTTCCATCTGCCGAAATTCTCGCCCTCGTACAAGAGACACAAAATGACTCAGAAACAGATGTAATAAAACCAACTTCAACATTTGTTCCAACGTACCGATATCGCTTCGCAACTTCACCAAAGTAATGCGCTTCAGCTGGCTCAAGCGGATACACCTTATGAATCATCTCAATCAATTCTCGTTTTGTAACGACTTGATCAAAATTCCACCCATTTGTACTACCAACATCCATAAACTCAATAAACCGAAGCGTGATTCCTTGCTCTTTAAAATACGCAGCCATCGGTAGTACTTGATGATCGTTCATCCCTTTTTTCACAACCATATTTACCTTTACTTCCAAGCCCGCCTCTTTAGCTGCTATAATTCCCTTAATTACCGGTTTCGTATTAATATTTCGACCATTAATATTCTTAAATATGTCATCATCTATCGCATCTAAACTAACATTCACTCTATGTAATCCAGCTTCTTTTAATGCCTTCGCTTGTTTCGTTAAATGAATAGCATTTGTCGTTAACCCTATATCTATTAGCCCATCAATTTTCACAAGACGTGCAATAAGTTTTGTTAAATCTTTACGAAGCAGTGGCTCACCGCCAGTAAGTCTAATTTTCCGTACACCGATGCTAACAAATAATTTTGCCAAACGCTCAATTTCATCAAAAGTTAGTAAAAACTCGTCTTTCAAAAAAGCATATTCTGGCCCAAATATTTCCGCTGGCATACAATATGTACATCTAAAATTGCAACGATCAATGACAGATATACGTAAATCTTGAAGTGGGCGTCCAAAAAAATCTTTAACCATCTCCTGCATCGCCACCCTCCCTTTCTGCCAAATTTCTTTCTTTTCATTCTATTATAATATATTTTCGAACTGCGATGTTTTTGCTCAAGTGAATAAAGTGAAACTTTAAATAATTAGAGGGGATTCACTCCCCCTGGTTAACGAGGTTTACTTACAAATACAAAGATAAAAAAACCTTGAAACATAAAAGCTTCAAGGTTCTCTGCTTATTAACTTAATCTAATAATAGTCAGGGTAGCCCCTGGCGTTGCCGTAGATAATGTAGCTATTGCAACTACTCCAAATAACTGTAAGCTAACAGTAGCTCCAGCAGGCAAGTTAGCAATTATTGTTGCACTAAATGAACCAGTAGCCACTGTCGGAGCGTTTATCGTTCCCGCAAGCGGACTGCCATTTACAGTTATACGAGAACTTACAAGTAATCCTGCCGTTAAATTAATTGTATAAGCTATATAATAATTTCCTGCATTCGCAACTGTAAATACAGTATTTCCACCACTAACGGTTATTCCTGGACCAATATTTTGATTGTTCGGTAATGGTACATTCGTACCACCTAATAAAACGGAAATAGCGGTTCCTGATGTATTATTCGCAAATGCATACGTTGCAGTTGTACTAACTCCGGTCGCTCCAGTGGCTCCAGCTCCGGTTGGACCTGTATCTCCAGTTGGACCTTGTGAACCGGTTGCTCCTGTAGCCCCTGTTGGACCTTGGATTCCTTGCGCGCCTTGAATTCCTTGTGGCCCTGTCGCTCCGGTTGCTCCTGTAGCTCCC
>NZ_KV827842.1:0-43477 GCF_001836235.1 Bacillus sp. HMSC036E02
TAAACTGTTTTGTGTTTGAGTTCATTTGTTTCCCCTCCGTTTTTGATATATTTTTATTCTATCATATTTGAATAGAAAATATTGAATGGTTCGTTCTTACTTGCAACATTCATCTGTTAAAGGTATTATCACAAGTGGTTTTGGTGAAGAACTCAATTATAAATGGTATGAAGTTAAGAGGTAGGTGAAAAGATTGATTCTAAACCGTTGCACTCTTTTGTTGTATAATTTTGAATCTTAATAGGTTAAATGTATTGTAAAGAAGAACAAAGTGATAGTGAACGCAATAAATTTTTACCATTTTGTTTAGGAGGTGTTACTGTGAAAACTATAGAAATTAAAATAGTTAGATCTGGGAGTCGTAAGGATTTAAAAATGGAATTAGATAAAGTTGTAAAAAAGTTTCGTTCAAAGGGTTTAGAGGTTGTAGTACAATATCGAACACAAGCAATTGTAAATGGAATTGAATATTCAGCTTCTATCATTGGGTGTAAATCAGAATGATAAGGAAGATGGAAAATAATAATAAGTATTATAGTAGGAGTATTCTACTTTTGTGGGGGAATGACAGGGTTCTTGCTATGAACCGTAAAGTAAGCTCTTCAAAACATATAAAAATTCATTCGCTTACTGAATATGGATGTAAAAGCGAGTAAAAAACGGGGAAGGAATTAGGGAGACCAAAACTAGAAAAAGAATAACTTTCAAGTGCACTACGTATGTATGATAGTAATGAATGTTCCATCAAAGAAATTATAGAAGGCATTGGAATATCACGTGGCCCTCTTTATCAAAAAATTAACAAACGAAAATTTAAAGAAATACAGAAGTAAAAACCGATTCTCTAACGTACAGAAATCGGTTGAAATGTGTCTAAACGTACAAAATTCTTTTTTTGATATGACGACCCTTTTTGGAAAAAAGAAACAATCCATCCTAAGATTATACTTTGTATAAGCTTAGCTTGATGACGATGGGCGAGCCATCATAAGGCAGAATTCAGCAAAAAGAAGGAAGCTATCTCCTTCTTTTCTATTTAACATAACTATGATTCAGTTTGGTTAGCTTTTTATTGATTTTAAAAATTCTTATCCTAATATATTTAACACTGGAAGATTGAAGTCTCTTATTGTGCATTTCCGCATCAGTTTTTCTTCAAATATATAAATGCCTTCAGCTTCTTTTGTCTCTTGATTCTCTGTCCATATTTTCTAGTGGAATCCTTTTTCTTTATTAGACTGGAGCTTGGTTAAATTAAATTCAAAATATCTTTTGGTGTATTTAATACATAATCAGCTTTTTCAAAACCTTCCCTTGTCTTTGAGCCCCATAAAGCGAGTGCGAATTTAACACCAGCACTTTTCGCACATTGCATATCGTATATAGAGTCTCCAATGTATACTGCCTCATCATTAGGAACATCTAATTGTTTCAAACAAGCTAATAATGGTTCAGGGTGTGGTTTGTGTTTATCCGTATCACAGGCACAAATTGTATGTTTAAAATGACCGCTTAGACCAAATGGCTCGAACTCATCTATTAATTCTTGCTTAGTTTTTGATGTAACAATACCAAGCTTTAATTTACTAAGGGATAACTCTTTAATAATGCTTTCTAATTCTTCAAACACGGAAACTTCATGAGAAAAATCTAGTACAGATTTGGCCCATTTCGGATGAACAACATCTATATTTTGTACTTTTAATTTTCTTAAGGTTTCTTTTCCAGGAATCCCTAATGCAAATTTTAAATCCTGTAACGCATAATCTTCCTTTAGTTCTTCTTTTAAAACTTTTTGTAAGGATTTTAGTATTGCTTTTTCTGTGTCTAAAATTGTGCCGTCTACGTCAAAAACAAGAGATGTAATCAAAATAAAGCCTCCCTATTTTTTAATCTTCACTTGCAATTACTACCTCAACACCGTTTTCTTTCAAAGTATTATATAAATCATTAGACATAACTTGATTTGTAATAAATGTGTCTATAGATTCAAGCGTTAAACCTTTATAATTTCGTCGCTGATTCCATTTAGTGTGATCTGCCACTAAAATAACTTGATCAGCATGTTTTATTAATTCACGCTTGAAATAAATATCTTCTTCAAAACCATAGTATATCCCGTCTTCTGTAATACCTGCGGTTCCAATGAACACCTTGTCAAAGTGATAATCTTTGAGTTTTTCAGTGGTCGAAGTCCCCGTAGTATGTCGAGAAACCTTATTTAAAGTTCCTCCCAAAAGGTGAATAGTTGTATCTTCAGATTGAGCTAACATATAAGCAGTATCAATAGAGTTTGTCACAATAGTTACTTTCTTTGATTGTAAATGTTGCGCTACAAAGTTGACAGTTGTTGAAACGTCTAAGTAAATCATGTCATTGTTTGCAATTATATTTGCAGCTTTCATTCCAATCGATTTTTTCGTTTCTAATTCAGTCTGTGACCTAACTTGATAAGTATCAATTTTCTTATGAAAAGTAGCTAAAGCCACTCCGCCATAAGTTCTAACTATTGCTTTGTTTTTTGAAAGTTTTACTATATCTCTTCTTGCAGTATCTCTTGAGATATGAAACATTTCACACATTTTTTTTATATTCATAGTTTTATTTGTTTCTAAATAATTAAAGACTCGTATCAATCTTTCTTCTTGATTCATAAGTAACCTCCATAAGAATATGTTAAGTTAAAATAAGTTATTATGCAAGTTATTTTAAGTTATAATGTACGATAACACTCCTATAATTAAGTGTTATTAAGTGGGTTTGGTAAAGCCTTATTTTTAATGTCTTTATAATTTTAAGCGATTTTATGATGGATTTAAAATTTTATCGTTGCAGGCATAAATTTGCCAAAGTGGCAAGGTATGGTCTAAATCACAGTTTATATGTCCAAATTTAAAAGGTTACTTGCAATTATCTTGAAGTTTTTGCACCAGAAACTCATATAAACTCCACAAATCTCTAGATAATCCACATATAAACTCCAGATTGATACAATACTATGGCATGAAGGAGGTTAGAGAACATGAATTTTATCAAACGATCATTTTTGAGTTTACAATCAAGAAAGGGAAAGTCACTTATATTACTTGCTATTTTTCTAATTGTTACTAATTTGGTATTCGCTGGTTTTACGATTCAAAGTGCATCCAGTAAAGCAACAGATTTGGCTAGACAACAATTAGGAGCTGATATCAACTTAAGAATCGATATAAATAAGTATTTGGAAGAACAAAACAGTAATCAAAATGCTAATGAAGCAAGAAAGGTACCAAGCATTGAAAAAAAAGAAGCTGATAAATTAAAGAACTCTAAGTATTTAGATCACTATAATTATCTAAAAAGTGCTATTGCTGAGCTGAAAGAGCTTCATAATGTCGAACCATCTGGAGGAGCTCAATCATTTGGTCCAAATAATAATTTAAATTTCACTTTACAGGGTGTTAGAGACTTTTCTTTATTAGAAGCTGCTCAAGACAAAAAATTAAAACTTGTTGAAGGAGAGGGAATTACGTCAAAAACAGTAGGAAAAAACGTTGCTATGATTGAAAAAAAACTAGCTGAAAAAAACACTTTAAAAGTGGGTGATAAATTACAGATAGGTGAAGTAATGGATGAGGAACTTACCACGAAAGAGCTAGAAATTATAGGTATATATGAATCTAAAGAAGAGGCTCCATCTTTTGGAGGACAATCTTTTGCTTTATTAGAGCCTGCTAATCAAATATATGTACCGTATTCTGTTATGAATTCACTGGAAAATGCAATCTATTCATTAAAGGATCCTAAGGATATTGATGCATTTAAAGAAGAAGCAAAAAAATTGGGGTTACCAGCGTACTATGAATTAGATGCACAAGATAACGTTTATAAACAGATGATTGGTCCAATCGAAAATATTGCATCTTTTTCGAAAACGATTGTAATTATGGTGTCTATTGCAGGTGCAACGATTTTAGGTTTAATCATTATGCTCTCTATTAAGAAACGTAGAAAAGAAATGGGAATTTTGTTATCTATAGGCGAGAAAAAGTGGAAGTTAATGGGTCAACTACTAGTTGAGGTATTATGTATTGCTGTATTAGCTTTTGGTTTATCTTTAGCAACAGGAGAGAAAGTTTCTCAAAAAGTGGGTGATAATCTGTTATCTAGTGAAATAGCAAAGAATGAAGATAAACCGGAAGATCCTATAGCAAAATTAAGTGGTAACCCTGCTGCAGACGTAGATCCGGTTGATAATATCGATGTAAGTATTTCAACTGAAGATCTAGGAAAAGTAGGGGGGATTGGATTAGGAATCGCTATGCTAGGAACGATTCTTCCGGCATTATTCATTCTTCGTTTAAATCCAAAACAGATTTTATTAAAAGACGAATAAGGAGAATTTATATGGGGACAATTTTACAGTTTAAAAATATCAATTATCATTATGAAAGTAATAATAAGAGAACTACAATCTTACAAAATGTAAATTTTTCTTTTCAAACTGGAAGATTTTATACTATCTTAGGGCCATCCGGTTCAGGAAAAACAACAACTCTTAGTTTAGTCAGTGGATTAGACGTTCCAAAAAGTGGATATGTCTTATATAAAGGAAGGGATATACGTAAAATTGGTCTCGACTCTTATCGAAATCAGTATGTATCAATTATCTATCAATCTTATAATCTCATTACTTATATGACCGCATTGCAAAATGTTATAACAGCAATGGAAATAACAGGAGTCGATGTAAAAAATAAAAAGATAAGAGCATTGGAGCTACTAAAAAAAGTAGGATTGACAGAAATAGAAGCAAAAAGGAATGTGTTACAGCTTAGCGGTGGGCAACAACAACGTGTCGCAATCGCTCGTGCATTATCTTGTAATGTACACTTGTTAATTGCAGATGAACCGACTGGAAACCTAGATCAAGAAACGTCTATGGAAATTATTGAATTGTTTAAAGAGTTAGCGCATAAAGAAAATAAATGTATTATTGTTGTAACTCATTCACAAGACGTAGCAAAACAGTCAGATAAAGCTGTTTATCTACAAAAACATAATTTAGTTGTACAAGATGTTTCTTGAAAAATGAATGTGTTTACTTTAGAGAAAACAAAGAATGACATAACTTCAAAGTAACTGTAAGTTCAATTTATACATTTTTTATAAAGAATAGATGCTGCACCTAAGAGAGGAATGAAGAGAATGAAGGGAACATGAATTAAGGTAGTTGTTTGCTGCAGCCTAGTTATACTTGGTATTTTAATAGGATATGTAACACATGTTTTTATTCAAGAAGACATAAGTGAGTCTAACCAAGATCTAGTAAATACTTTTCAAGATGAGACAGGACCAAATCAATGACAACCCTCATTTATTGAAGGTGGGAATTCAGGATTCGGTACTACTAAAGAATATAATGAAGGAGAAGTGGAATTTAAAGACCCAGGAAGTAATTAATAAAATATAACTTTTTTTAATAAGTCAACAACCGTTTCCTTAACATGTAAGGAAACGGTTAATTTATATACAAAATGTGTATAAATGTCTAATTTCCTTTATTTACACTTGCGTACTTATTTGAGTAAGATTTCGAGTAAGGTGCTGAATTTAATCATTGTTTTTTACTTGTATGCGACTATTATCCGAATGATGAGCAATCCACTGTTGTACATCTAATAAAGAATAATGTTTGTGTCAAGTGACATTTTGATTAGCTCTTTCTTTCTAGTTTTATTATGTATATATACTATCGCATGCACCTGAAGCTGATATGAAGTAAAGATAATTTTCCTATGAAGTTTTTATGTCTCCACACATAAACTCCAGATAGCAAGGCTATAATGACTACCAAAGAAAAGCTTCCTTTGTACAAAAAATTTTACCGTATTTTTTGTACAAAAACCTCATATATTTAAGCATAATTTATTGGGAGGTTGATTATGAGCATGTATTTAAAAATACAAGAAAGTGCGAAGCGTATAAATGAATTGACTAAGCATCAAAAGAAACTAGAGCGCGAAAAAAATATATTAAAAAGTGAATTTTATAGATTGTTGAAAGAAAATAAAAAATTCAAGGATATTCCCGAAGAGATAAGAACATTGGATAATTAGTCTCAATTTAAAGTTTCATTTAAATTTTAGTCAACTGCAGAAGTATGAAAATAGTTTAAATTCAGTACTTGGTTACCTATAAGTCTTTTGATACTATATTTATTCGTAAATTTGACACAGCCTTTTATGATATATACATGTTATACTTAATTGCATAGTAAATAAATTGTATCCCAGTACATTACTTACTATTACTAGTACCCGAAAAACCTTAATATGATACGGTAAAAGTCCTCTTTTCAACGAGAAAAGAGGACTTTTTTCATTAATATTTAGTTAAGTATATGCTATAAATTAAAAAGGAAACTTTATATTAATTTACATTTCTTTCATAGAGTTAAGATAAGGATCATATATTATAACAACATGTTACATTGAAAGGGTGAATATATGATTTCATCGTATTCGGTAAGTTATATTTTAGTCACGGGTAATACTGCTATAAAAAAGGTAGCTAAAGTTCATGCATCCTCAGAAGTTTTTGCTGTTAAAAAGATTAAAAGAGAATTAGAACGTAGGTTTTCACAGCCAACAAAAATTGAAGTTTTTCCGGTTTATTGAACTACTCACCACTTAACATCCTTACGGACTTTTTGAAGTGGGAGATTCCTGCGAACACCGGTGTATCCACCGGTTATCTTAGCAGGCTCTACCCGTAGTCCCTACGGTGAGAACATAAGTATCTTGTACGTTAACGCACCACACTCCCTACTTTAGCTTGGTTTTCGCAACTTCGGTAAGCATGGGGCGATAGAACGTTGAAGATTTTACGGTTGCAACGTTTTTCTGCAACCAACCTCATATCTTCAGTTTTCGAAGAGCAATCTGTACAAGTAAATGATAACAAACATGTTGGCTTATGCCAACCGACATTCATCTCCCACCTAAAATTGGTGTTTCACACCTTCACATTTTTGAGGAAGGAGTCTTCTGTCGAAAAAAGATAAAACGGTATAAAAAGAGGAATCACTCTTTGTTTTCTTATTAATTAATTTGTAATTATTATAGATTAAACCTCATATTTTTTAATTAAATTTCCAACTACATTTAAAAAGAGTTCTTTTATTTCCATCAAGCTAACACTTTGATTATCAGTTTACCTATAAATTAGCCGTAGGTTAATTATTAACCCATAAACTTTGCCAGGAATTTTAATAAGAAGCATAAAGGTAACTAGAATTAAGGTGTTTTATGCTAATAAAACTAGAATATCAATAAAACCTTCACTGAAAGATAGCGCCAACAATAACCAAATTTCTTTCGCTAATCCTATAAATAAAAAGTCGATTTCCTGTACGTTAAGAAATCGACTTTTTAGTGAGTAACTTAATTTCTTTATTAGACACGAGCTTGGTTAAAGTAAATTCAAAATATCTTTTGGTTTATTTAATACAAAATCAGCTTTTTCAAAACCTTCTCACCTGAAATTGATTTTACATAATCTTAGCTTGATAGCGATGTGGCGCTACCCCTATATAAAGTGCTTCACTACGTTACCGCTTGAAAAATTCATATTTGATTACCAAACACACTAAATGCTTAAATAGGTCTACATCCGCTCGCTAATAAAAATACATAGAGTTACATCACTTTGTTAAATAAAGTTAGTACCCTTATTTAGAAAACCCTTCAATACTTTCGTAGGCAATTAATACCCTTTTACTTTTTGCCACTCAAAATCATTGCATTTCCTAATACTTTTTTATTTAATAAAAGCTTTGGTAATTCCATTTCTTCAGCAAGCTTGTAGCTATTCAATTTAGATATATCGAGTTTCTCTAGGTTATTTAAGAACTCTTCTGTATCACCAAATATTTTTTCATCCATAAATAAATCTAAGAAGATAAATTCACCACCAGGTTTTAATACTCTTATAGCCTCTTTAATTAATTCTATTTTATTGTTTGTATCTTTCACTTCATGAAATGTTAGGCAACTTACAACTAAATCAAATGCATCATCCTGCAAAGGGAGTGCAGCGGCACTTGCTTTTAAAAAATTAACCCTATCAGATACACCTTCTATTTTAGCATTCTGTTGACATTGATCTTGTGAGTATTCCCAATTCTTCCCCCAATAATCAATTCCAGTTAAAAAGGATTTAGGGAAAGTCATTGCAAGCTTAATAATCAATGACCCACTACCTGTTCCTATATCTAATATTTTTCCTTTTCCATCCCAATTCACTTTTTTAACAATTAAATTATGTATTTTCGATTGATAATCCTCTCCAAATGTTGCGAATTGGTAAGTAGAATAAGAAAGTATAAATGTTATATAAATAAAAGGTATCGCTATAACTCCTGATAGGATTCGCAGATAGAAAGTAATAGGCAATAATGTTATTAAAAGAAGAATTATTGAGCTTATCAAAAATACAATCAGTTTTTTCATTCGAATCCATGTTTGATATCTAGTTTTATTTCTCATTAGCACCATTCCTTTGTATTTTTCACATATGGACTTATTCGTTATAAGATACTTTTATCTATCCCCACCTATAGGGTTATTTTTTAACTATTAAAAAATAACCCTATAGGTTTTAAGTCATGCTAAAGCCACTTCAATTCATTTTCAGAGTTCTTTATGTTGTCACGACTTGAGATATGCTGAATTTATTTGTGTTTTCATAGCATTTAATATTATAAATAATATCATCATAATTTAGATTATCCGAAAGCTCAAATCAAAAAAAATGCAAATCTGCCCTAGATTGTAACTAAATTTAAGAATCTTTGTACTAGAATTACCTATTTACACAATGGCTGAGTGAATATATATGAAATTGGCTGGTTTCTATTCTAAATATATACTCTATTATATAGATAAATACAAATAGATTAAGGAGTTACTAGTAATATGAAAGAAATAGAAATTATAAAATCAATCGAAAAAATAGCCATTACATGGCAAGGTGCAACAATTAATATTCCATTAAAAGATATAATTGAGGTTAATAAAAATAATACGTTAAAAAATACTGACAAAGCAGTAGAAATTGGTAATAAATTCAAAAATTCAGAAGTAATCTTTATTAGAACAAAAAAATTGAATTATATATTATTTACAACTAATAAATTAACACTTCTAAATGAAATCAAGTTTTAAATTATGAAAAATTCTGGTGAGAATTTTTCTAATTATTTTATAAAAGGGTATACTAAATTACACAAAATACAACTTATTTATAGGGATACTTGGCGAATTACTAATGAACATTTATGTGAATAAATAAAAATAAACAGACAATAAATCGATTCTAATTATATAAAAAATACATAACTATAAGTGGTGTTATTGAATCGCTTTAATATTTATTTAATAGAGGTTCAATTTAAAATTCATCTTCCAAAATTAAATTACCGGCATCATTATCTTTCGTCAATCGCTGATTCAAATAATTTTCTTTCGTAGTACGATCATTTTTATGACCTACTGCAGCTGCGATAATATGAGGTGGTAATCCTTTGTAATCATATAAGTACTGTACATAAAAATGTCTAAAGAAGTGGGGAGTAATTCCCATATTCTCTGTAAAGGGTAGCTGAGTATCCTTAATGATTTTAGAAATATATTGTGACAAATAATTCTCTCTATAAGCAGTATGGTTTTTAGTTTGAAATACTGTTCCACCATTTCTATTTCCAATGTCTATAGGTAATCTTCTCCGCATTCGAAATGCGACAATCCGATTAAAAATCTCCTTATTAATGGAAACAATCCGCTCATTATCTCCCTTTGTATCAACCTTTAAATAATATCGTCCTCGTATAGTATCATACTCAAGATCTTCCCACTTTGCATGTGCGACTTCTGCAACACGTAACCCTGTGGTAGCTAGAACTGACAATAAAGCGTAATTGATTTCATTATCCTTGTAGTAATGAAGCAATTGTTTTACTTCCTCATATGATAACTCCCGTTTAGGTTTATGTTGTTTATTTACAGTTGTACTTAGTATCTCAACATGTAGAGGATCCTGAATATATTGGATTTCATATAGCCATTTCAAATATGAACGAATAACACCAAGCTTTCTACTAACTGTAGATGGCTTGTATTTATCTTTTGACTGATAGGAGGTTGCCTCTTGAGATAACCATTTTTGATAATTACGGATATGCCGTTTCCTAAGGTTTCTCCATACTTGACCAAATTTATAATCCTTTACATCTTTCTGTAGAAATTCCTCACTTTGTCTAATAAAGAAATAAAACTGACTTAAATCACGTGCATATAGAATTCTTGATACATCCTTGATTCGTTTTTCTTGGTCAAAATGTGTTTGTCGATTCAAGTAGTAGTACAGTATTTCTTCATCTGAAAATCCTTCATATGTATATGAATCTTCTCTTTCGTTATTTTCCTTTTTTAATTCCGCTTCATTTATATAATCAGGATTCCATAATGTAATTAGATTTGTAAAATTTTGTTTTTGTTGCTCTATGTTATTTAAAGAAGTATCACTATGAATAATATCTATTTCAAATTTCAATGTTATTCAATCCTTTATAAATTTCTTTTATATTAAATATTATAACGTAATCATTTAGAAATTAAATAATATATTAAGATTAAATTTTACAAAGCTATAAATAAATAATGACTATAGAAAATCTCCCATTTTCTATGGTTATTATTAAATTTAAAAAATACTATTTTGCTAATATATTTTAATCTTTAGTGAAATTGAATTTTAAAAGAAAATTAAATTAAACATCATTATAATTTATAATCTAATCTACATAACGTTGTATGTTATAATTTATTTAAAATGTAAATACTATAAATTTTAATTTACATAATATTATTATGTAAATTACGAGGTGTGAGGAGGAATTAGAATGATTAGCGCATATGAAATGACTATGACTACAAATGAAGTAAAAGATTATTTAGATATAAGTCACTTTATTTTTAATAATTTAATGAAGCAAGGAAAGCTAACACCAATCAATAAGGATACGTGGCGTTTAGATGGTAGTTTTTTATTTAGTAGAGAAGAAGTAGAAAAAGTAAAAGAAGAACGTAAAATTGAGGGGATTACTTTATACCAAGCAAGTAAAGAGTATCATATTAGTATGAATCAGCTTGAAAAATGGATAGAAGAAGGAAAGTTAGTTTATTTTTTAATAGAACATCGTAATCGACAAACAAAATTTGTGAAGGAGGAGGATGTTCGTGAACTTGTTCAGCAAGTAGAACAAACTAATCACATATATACATTTTCGCAGAAATATAATGTAGTATTATTTCAAAAGTTTGTAAAAGGCAATACATTGGCACGTGTTATTTCTATTCCAAAACGTGGTGATATTATAGTTCTTGATGAATTTGGAACTAATATGACACTTAGTGAGGCATTAAAAGCAGGATATGAGTCCGCTTATAAACTGTCGGATAAACCTAGAAGTCATCATCAAAGGTTTGTTAAGTTTCGTTTTCCTAAATCTGCGCAATTACGAAACAACATTTTTCACATAATCGATAATATATTACAGTACGTATCTCCAAGAAATATAAAGATTTTAGAAGAAGAGACATTTTGGTATTTTGAAATTCGTCAATCATTAATTACATTACCACCAGGAATTCAAATGGAATGGATTGAGGAGTTAACGCCTTATATAATAGAAGGGAAAATTGTTCCAAGAATGAATCATAGCGTATATTTAGATAGTAATACAGTAACGAAGTCTGTCATACTTACAAGTAAGGAATACAAATACTTAAAAGAAATTACAAATGAAACAAATAGCTCTATTGAAGAATTTATAGCTATTGCTATTAGAGACAAGATTAATCAGCACTTACTTAAGTGAAATCGAATTTTTTAATGAATTAAAGCTAAATCCAGGTATTTTCTCTTTTACTTTTATTAAAATGCTTTAGGTGAAAAGGAATAAATGCCAAACGTACCTATTACTAAAATAATAGTGGGGATATAAAATCTGAATGTCTAGTTTGTATATCTTAAATACTTCCTATAAAGTCTGTTATCAGACTTTCGGAAGTATAGAGAAAAAATACAAAAATAGTTGTATGAATAATGTAGCGACAAATTCTCTCTATATGTATTATGTAAAAATATCTATTGTGTATGTGAAATAAATTTATATGTATGTTTTAATCATTAATGTTAGAAAATTACCCTATATTTTTTTGATATTATTTATATTTTTGTTTTAGTCCAAACTGCATTACGGCCTTTTGATATTAGTTTAATTAATTTTTCTTCTTGTAAACAAGCAAATGCTTTATTGATTGTGCTTGGTGAAACATCTGAAAATACCATTCGTATTGCTTCTTTTGTAAAAGGTAGTTCTTGTTTTAATATATACTCTTTAATTTTATAGCTTTTGTTCCCTTTCAGTTGGTAACTTGTAATATGTACGTCTAGTTCTTTATATGCTTCTAGAATAATATGTAATAGACATTTTAATATAAAGGATACATTGTGTTCTTGAAAATGCCAATTTGCTGAAGATTTATATAGGGCATCATAATAATCTCTCTCGTATTTTTTTATTATTTTATCTAGTGAAATATATTTCACTAGTGAATGTTTACTTTGTAATAGTAATAAAGATAGAAGTAGACGTACCATTCTTCCATTTCCAGATTCAAAAGGAAAAATACATATAAAATTAAGTACAAAATTACAAATTAAAAGTAGTGGATCAATATCTTTTTGATTTAATAAATAATTGTATTCCTCACATAAATTTTTTACTGCTTCTGGGATTTCTTTAATCGTTAAAGGACGATAGCAATAAAATGAGAAATTAAGTTGCTCATGTTCTTCAAGTAAGATGTCCTGTTTTCTCCACGTTCCACTATCCGAAGTAGCATATTTAAAAAGTTGAAAATGTATTTCTAAGATTGTGCTTGGATCAATAGTAAGTCTTTCATAGTTATTATGAATGAGTGATAGCGCATCAACGTAACAAGATATTTCATCTTCAATCATTGTTTTTGGCGACAGATCATATGTAATTAATTCTTTTAACCTTTTATTTGTTATTTTTAAGTTTTTATACATTGCGACAAAATCTTTGGTATGTTGAAGCTGAGTAGATTTTTGCAACTTTTCTAATGTACATGGAAATTCCTTCTCATAGACCTCCAATCTCCCTTGGTATTGCTTTATTTTTCCAATTAGGCTTACTACATCTAAATTTACCAATAAATTTGTGAATTTTTCGCCAAAAAACGACATATTTTTCCCCTCCTATCATATAAAACTATACAATACTTAACTGGATTTAAAGTGTTTTTTTGAATAATTTTCTAAAAAAAATTAAAAATATAGTTTTTTATGTGTGAAAATTACAATAATTAGGGTCTTTTTGCCTTATTTTGTGACAAGATTTAACATCAGATTAAATAGTTTCGTGTTAAAAAGCAGAGTTTTATATTGTGTAATTGCTTTTTATCAATAAGTGAGTCATTGCATATTGGGAAGGGGGAAGTCCTTACTAATGAAGACTATTGCTTTTTACTTACCACAATTTTATGAAATACCTGAAAACGATTTATGGTGGGGAAAGGGTTTTACAGAATGGACCAATGTAAAAAAAGCAAAACCACGTTTTCTGGGACACTATCAGCCTAGGGCTCCATTAAGGGATTATTATTACAATTTGTTAGATTTAGATGTACATAAGTGGCAGATAAATTTAGCAAAACAGTATGGTTTAGATGGTTTTTGCTATTATCACTATTGGTTCAAAGGGAAAAAATTACTAGAAAAACCAATAGAATTGAGAAATCAATGTAAGGAGATTGATTTCCCATATTGCTTATGTTGGGCAAATGAATCTTGGACAAGATCATGGGATGGAAAAGACCAAGAAGTATTAATGCGACAAGAATATGGGGATGAGTCTGATTGGAAAGAACACTTTAATTATCTTTTGCCATTCTTTAAAAACAAAAACTATTTAAATATTAAAGATAAACCGATATTTGTAATTTACCGACCAGCTTCTATACCAAACCTAAATAAAATGTTGAGTCTATGGAATGAATGGGCTCAATCTGAAGGGCTTCTGGGGATACACTTTGTAGAAATGTTAACAATTTTTGAAGATAAATCAGATTTTCTTTTTGATGCTGCTATAGAGTTTGAACCTATGTACACTTTAAAAAAACTAATAGGTAATACAACTTCACTACATCAAGAAAAAAAAGATTTTCACTTAAGTTATGATTTTGTATGGAAAAGAATATTAAATCGTCAAATTAAAGAACGTGAAAACATATATAAAGGGGCATTTGTAGATTGGGATAACTCTCCAAGGAAAAAAGAAAGCGCTTTAATTGTGAAAGGGGCTAATCCCGATAAGTTTAAGAAGTATCTTTTACAACATAGTAAGGACACTGACTTTTTATTTATTAATGCTTGGAATGAGTGGGCAGAAGGCACATACCTAGAACCAGATGAAAAGTATGGATATAAATACCTTGAAGCTTTAATGGAGATAAAGAAGAGTCACTTCTAATAAATTGTAACAGCAAGAAGAAGGGGGAAACATTATGACTGATATAAATACTATGATTTCCATTCGATACATTAAGAAATCATATGGAGATTATACAGTTATTAAGAATTTAAGCATAGATATCCGTAAAGGTGAAATTATAGGATTACTAGGACCGAATGGAGCTGGGAAGACAACACTTATATCGATTTTATCTACTCTTACTCTGCCAGATGAAGGGTATGGTACAGTATGCAACTACGACTTGTATACTGAACGGAATAAGATTAAAAAAAATGTGAGTGTAGTACCTCAAGATTTAGCGCTATACCCGACTTTAACTGCATATGATAATTTATCTTTTTATGCCGATTTATATGGATTAAAGGGAAATAGGAAAAAAAGCCGCATAAAAGAAGCTTTGCAATTCGCACAGCTTGAGGATTGGGCACATAAGAGAATTGATACATTTTCAGGTGGTATGAAAAGAAGAATTAATTTAGTGATCGGTTTGTTAAATAAGCCAAAAGTTATTTTCTTAGACGAACCAACAGTGGGAATTGATCCGCAATCAAGAAACCATATTTTTAATTGTATTCGCCATCTCGTAGAAGAACTAGGAATCACTGTCATATATACAACTCATCATATGGAAGAAGCTGAGATGTTATGCCATCGTGTAGCAATTTATGATAAGGGTGAAATATTAGATATTGACACCCCAAAAAATTTAATAACAAAGTATGGGGAAAATTATTTAGAGATTGTAATATCAAATATTCCAGAAGAATTTATACATAAAACAAAAATGATTGTTGATGTGAAGTCCTGCACTTTGGTAGATAAAAAAGTCATCATTCAATGTGTAGATAGCTTTAATGTTACAAGAGAAGTTATGAAATTAATTCAAAAATATAATTTGAAAATCGAATTATTTAATGTTAAAAATTCTAATTTAGAAAATGTATTTTTACATTTAACGGGCAAAAATTTAAGGTCTTAAATGAAAGGAGATGGTAAAAATGAAAGCTTGGTATATAGCTAAGAAAGATTTACTTATTCTTTTAAAGGATATTCCTGGTCTAATCTATTTATTTATTACACCTATTATAGTTATTGCAGTTGCTAGTTTTGCATTATCAAATGTATTTGATAGTAAGACGGAAAAATTCAAGATTCCTATAGTAGTAAATGATAATGGAGAACTTTCTAAAAGGGTTATTGAGGAATTGAAAAAAATCCCTGCCCTTGAGATAGAAGAAACTTATGAACTAAATGGTAAAAAGAAAGCATATACAGAAGAACAAGTGAAAAAGGAAGTTCAAACTAAAAAAGCGGCAATCGTAATTCCTAAGGATTTCACACAAAATGTATATTCAGGGACAGAGGCCAAAGTCATCATCATAGAAGATGAAGTTGATCGCATTATTCCAAGTGTTGTTTCAAATGCTGTAACTCAAATTGTATCAGAAATACAAAGAGATATGACTAAAGAGATTGTAAAACAAGCCTCTGCCCAAATGGAAGTAAATGTGAAAGTAGAGTTTAAAAAATTAGCATCAGATAATGAACATAAACCCACTCCATTTGAATCTAATGTACCAGGATATGCCGTTATGTTTGTACTTTTAGGTACTGCAGCAGCCGCAGGTGCATTAGTAGAAGAGAGAGAGAATGGAACGTTAAGAAAAATTCTTACTTTACCTATTAATACATTATCAATCATTTTTGGAAAGATGCTCTCATGCTTTATAACAGCTATTGTTCAATGTGCAGTCCTTTTTAGCGTAGGACATTTTGTATTTGGAATGTGGCTAGGGAAAAGTGTATTAGGAATTATATTGCTAGTGATATGTACTGCATTTGCAGCTTCAAGCCTGGCAATTTTATTAGCTTCTATATGTCAAACAAGATCACAAGCAAATGGTATTTCTATTTTAATCGTGTTAACTATGTCTGCTTTGGGTGGATCTTGGTGGCCACTTTATATAGAGCCTGAATGGATGCAAAACCTAGCGCATATTACGATTACAGCTTGGGCAATGGGAGGCTTTAACGATTTATTAGTATATAACAAAGAGTTCTCCTCTGTTCTTATTCCATCAGCTGCATTAATTGGTATGGGAATTTTATTTTTAACAATCTCCATACAAAAATTTCGACGTTCTTATGAAAAGTAGGTGAAATAAGTGTACTTAGTAAAAAATGAGGTGAATGTTCGTTTTGGGGAATGCGATCCTATGGGAATTGCTCACCACTCTCATTATTTTCATTGGTTTGAGCTGGGTAGGTTTCAAATGCTAGATATGACTGGTATAAACCAGTATTTAAAACAGGAAAAATTGTATTTTCCAATTATTGATATAAGATGTACCTACAAAAAATCAGCTCGTTTTCAAGACGACTTAATTGTAGAAACCTATCTTAAGAATGAAAGTAAAGTTTATATAGAATTTGTTTATAAATTATTCCGCAAGAGATGTAGAGATTTGTTAGCGGAGGGATTTTCAAAACACGTTTTAACAAGGTCCAATGATCAATTAATCAGTAGATTACCAGAAGAAATTTTAGAAAAGCTTCAATTTGAAAATAGCGGGGGTGTCATATGATTACATTTATTTTTCCGGGACAAGGGTCTCAATCCGTAGGGATGTGTAAAGGGTATTTGGATAAATACCCAAACATATTTGTCCCATTATTTGAGGAAGCAAATGATACGCTAGGATTTGATTTAAAGCAACTATGTTTATATGGACCAAGTGAAAAATTAATAGAAACCAGTGTTACACAACCAGCTATTCTTACGGTAAGCACGGGGATATCAAGAATTTTACATTTGCATGGTATAAGGCCATCTAAAGTAGCGGGGCATAGCTTAGGACAATTCTCCGCACTGGTAGAAGCAGGATCTTTACAATTCCATGATGCATTATCCATTGTACGGAAGCGTGGTCAGCTGATGAGTAATGTAAAGCAAGAGGGGTGTATGTTAGGAATTGTATCGAACACATATCAAACATTATTTGAAGTTGTAGAGGAATCTAAACAATATGAAATTGATATTGCTGCCTATAATTCCCCTACACAGGTTGTATTTTCTGGTGAGAGTAAGAGCATTCTTAAATTTCAAAAGGTACTAGATCAAAAAAATGGTATAAAAACTAAAATACTCTCTACTAGTCATGCATTTCACTCACGTTTAATGGGAGAAATGGTTCTTGAGTTTAAGGAGTATTTAAATTTATTTTCGTTAAAAAATGCTCAAATACCAATTGTTTTAAACTGTTCAGGAAAACTAACTACAGATAGAATCAATATTTTACAAGATATAGAAAGACAATGCGTAGATCCAGTTATGTGGCAAGACACTATCTACACTTTATTGAATAATGGTACGAAACACTTTATAGAAGTAGGTCCCGGAAATACTTTAACCAAGTTATGTCGCTCCTTTAAGCAGAACATATCTGTATCCTCTACAGAAACACCGATGTATTTAAAAAGAAGCCTTACTACAATAGAGAAAGAATTTAAGGGGGAACGGGTCTATGTTTAATGGAAACGAAGTGGCATTAGTTATCGGAGGATCACGAGGCATTGGTAAATCAATAACAATGGACCTAGCCAAACAGGGCTTAACTGTTTACTTTACGTTTCAAAGTAATCAAAAATTAGCAAATGAAATAGCAAATACTATAGGAGAAAAAGGTGGAAAAGCGTTTCCTATGCATGTAGATATTACAAATGAAGCCTCTATTCATAAATTGTTTCAACACATACGCTCAAAGGAAAAAAGAATAGATATTTTAGTAAATAATGCAGGAGTTATAAATGATGGATTTGCTGCAATGATGAGCGAAGAAAAGTGGGATCATGTGGTTGATTTAAATTTAAAAGGAACATTTCTTTGTTGCCGACAAGCATTAAGAATAATGATGAGACAGAAAAGAGGTTCTATTGTAAATATTACGTCGACAAGTGGAATAACGGGTGCAAGAGGTCAATGTAATTACTCTGCCTCAAAGGGTGGGGTTATTTCCTTAACCAAGACCTTAGCATTAGAAGGTGGGGAATACGGGATTAGGGTTAATGCTGTTGCACCTGGTTTTATAAAAACAGATATGACAAAAGGAATGGATCAACAGACATTAAAAAGGATGTTAGAACTAGTGCCGCTTGGCAGAATTGGAGATCCTAAAGAGGTAGCATATCTAACAACATTTTTATCCTCTAACTATGCAAGTTATATCACCGGGAAAGTTTTTACAGTGGATGGTGGATTAGTTAATGGCTAAACATTAGATGATTTAATGACGAATTTTGAGTTAAACAAGGAAAAGGGGAAAACAGATGTTTACGTATGTAGAAACAAAAATTATTGCTGAAAAAAGAAAACAATTAACTACTAGAATTAAAGAAATTATTACTGAGAGATTAGATTTAGAAATCGAACCACATTTCATTACTGATGATCAGCCATTATTCGGAAGAGGCTTAGGAGTTGACTCCTTGGATGCGTTAGAGCTATTTCTGGCAATTGAAGAGGAATTTGGCGTTGCAGTATATGACGAGAATATGGCAGTACTGGGTTCTATTAATAAAATTGCCGATTTTATTGAAGAAAATAGGGAGGATGATGTGCAGTGAGACCGATATTAAATGCAGATCAAATCCGAAATATCTTACCGCATAAATGGCCATTCCTTTTCTTAGATAAAGTTATTCAACTTGAGCCAGGAAAAAGTGGAATTGGTATTAAAAATGTAACTGTAAGTGAACCTTTTTTTGAAGGGCACTTTCCAAATGAATCAATAATGCCTGGAGTGTTAATTATTGAAGCTTTGGCACAAATGACGGCTGTTGTTTATGTTACAGGAGAACTAGCAAAAATAGATACACATGGTGCATGTTCACCTAAAATAGATCCAAGTTCATATGTGGGTTATTTAGTTTCTGTACGTAATATGAAATTTTTAAAACCTGTAGTACCAGGAGACCAGCTAGAATTACATGTCCAAATTGGAAGATCACTTGGGGTAATCTCACAAGTGGAAATCACGGCTTATGTAGATAAAAAGAAAGTTGCTACTGGTAGTATTCAAGTTTCTAAAAGAGTTGAGGAAATATGATCCATGGTATGGATGTTCAAGTTCGTAAGTGTACAGAGGCAGATAGTGAGAAGTTAGCTCATTTTTATAATAAATATCAATATGGCCCCATTAAATATGGGTATCCCTTAAATAAGCAGGACATCAAGCAATTATTTCGAGAGCGGAAGATACAGTTATATTTAATTGCTGAATATGAAAATGAAATTATAGCTTCCTTATTATTTTCTAGTTTGTCAGGTCAAAGGGCAGCAGTTTCAGATGGGACCTGGGCAGGATTCTTTTTAATTCATCCAGAATTTCGTTCGGGAAATATACCAGATAAATTATTTGCTTATGCGATTAAAAACCTTATCCAACAAGATATTAAATATATTGATACAGAAGTGAATCCGGAAGATAAAGTAGCCATGGCACTCTATAAAAGAGTGGGGTTATATCAAACAAGTAGGTCTTATATAGACTATGATGGCTACCTGAATTTAAGGAGCTATTTACCTTATGTTATTAATTACCTGTTAGATGCATTTAAACCAATTATTTCAAAAAGTGACCAAGATATATGGCTATCTAGAGGTTGGAAAACAGTTAGGGGATTGAAGTCCCTACGTTCTATTCAGAGTAACGCCATAACAAGAAATGGAATTGAAGTTGTAAAGTATGCTATTAATCTTGGAGCAAAAGATGTGAATTGTTGGGTTGATATAAAAAGTGAAAAAATTACTGAGGTAGAAACAGAACAAGTAAGATTCACTAGTTATATTTTAGAAGGAAACAATTTAATTGTTGGAGAGAAGATTCATATCTGTTATGTATATGAAAATCACTTTTCAAATCCTATTGAAGTTAGTATTACATCGAAGATAGGGGACGATTACTTAATTGATTTAAAGAAAACTTTTTATCCAAATAAAAAGTACGAGTGGGAAGAAGTTATAACAGTTACTAAGGAAATTGAGGGAGAACTTGTTACTAAGTTAAAAGCAAAAGAACTAGAACTAACGGTTCATTTTGGAGTAACCATAGCAAATCCGTTAGAAGTAAATGTTGCTAATTATCCTAAGTTAATTAATGGAAAAGAATCTGCATGTATCGTTAATGTAAAAAATAATTCTTTAGATAGATTAATTTACAAACTACTTATTCAACAAGAAAACTCGAAAATACTAGATTTCAAACCGCTAGAAAAACACCAAATCTGTATCATAGAGCCGGGTGAAATAAAGGATCATATTATTGTATTGAATCCTAAAAAAATTGGTATCACTAATATGACATTTTCGGCTGTTAGTCATCAAAATAAAAATATTGGGGAATTAAAGGCAATAATTCCGATTCATGCGCATGGGAAAAATCATGTTTATGAAACAAAAGAATACTTAGTTCTAGAAAATATGTATATAACTGTACAAATAAGTAAAAGTACTGGTTGTTTATATATATATGACCTTAGAAAGCAGCAGTTATTAGCAAAAGAAGCATGGCCAGATCTAGATTATCCATTTTTAAATGCAGTAAAAGAACCGAAAGTAAATGAGCTGTCATGGGAAATAACATCTGATTCATGTTTTGAAATTATTCATGAGGCAACAAGATTAAAGAGAAGCATTTGTTTTTTGTCAGATAAGATAGTTCAAATAAATGATTTCGCACAGGAAGGAAAATATATAAAAATATATCCTTGGTGCATGTTATATGATGCGAAAATGACGGTACCACTAAAGAGTGGGCTAGTTTCTAAACCTATGGTATATGGTGAGTATCCATATGCACTACATGACTATGAATTTGTAAATCAATTTGATCTACCTAGTCATCCAAACATGTATGAGCGAAATTATACATTGTTTGAATCGCAAAATATTAATATTGGATTTATATGGAAAGGAAATATAGAGCGTATCCTATTTGGATTAAGATGGATGCCAGCGGTAATATTTAAACGGAATGATAAAGAAAAATGTATAACAAAAACGCACTATTATACTTTATGTTCCCATGATAGCAAAGATGAAGTGGAAGAAATCTATAACGATATTACTAGTCATACATCCAAATTCATATCTAATAAGATTCCGTACTCAATTGAGACTGACCAATTTCATATTATAAATGAAAACGGGGAATTTCATATTCATGGAAGTCTAAAAAACTTATTTTCTTCCATATTAAAGGGGAAATTAACCTTGTTTTTCCCTCAGACATCCTACGAACAACAATTGTTTATACAAGACATAGAATCTATAAGCAATTTTAATTTTGAATTTAGTGGAAAGGTTAATTGGTCAAAAGCACATTATGCCGTACTTACGTATCAAGATGAATTAAATAGAAATGCGATAACTAAAAAAATATATCTTTTCCTTAAAGGAAGAAATAAATTAACATATAGCGAAAAAAAACAAGAATATCTAGTTCAAAATAATGTACTAAATTTAAAGATTAAAGTAAACCAAAGTAGTAAAATAACAGAATTTATGTATAAAGATAAGGAGATTTTAAAAGAAAACTCAGTATTAAGTTCTTATAATTTTTTACCCGGTGTAATGATACCAACAGCTAACTCTTATACTCCAGATTGTAGGAAAGATTTAAGCATTAATTCAATATATCTCAATAAAAGTAATCATTCAGTAGTAGCAACAGAAAATACATATAAGGAATTTATTAATCGGATTTTCTGTCAATCTGATGAGTGGAAAGTTAAATATACAACTGTATATGATCTACCTGTTTTACAAATACAATTGAAAAGCCTACAGAAAGATAAAATAAAAACTAGTGTCTTTCACTTATTCTGGGAGAAAAAAGGAAAAACAAAAATTAAAAAGATGTATTATTGGCAGAATGGAGAGCAAAACACGTTATTACCAAATGGCAAACAAAGAAAGATTTATGTAGATAATAAGGTAATTCTCGAATTATCTAATGGGTTATTTGTATCTATTTTAGCATTATCACATAGTACAAAATGTTTTATATACGAATGGCCCAAAAAAGGGATACAAATCGGAATATATGGTAATCAGAATGAATTTAATGATGGAGATATTCACTTTAATATTGCAGTTGGAGAAACTTTACTTGATAGTGAATACTTTTCGCAAATTTTATTAGAGGGGAATATGACATGAAAGTATTGTTTATTGCACCTAGTCACTTTAGCATTGGTGAGTTGCACAATGCCTTATGTCTAGCGAAACAAATTGAAGAGGATGGAGAAGTATATTTTTTAACAAGTGAAAAATTCTTATGGTATGCCAATAAATCTGTAGCAAATGTTAGATCACTAACAAAGGGGCTAAAACAAAAAGGGGTTATAAAACAAATCAATAATTTATTTCAACCTGATGCTATTGTTTTAGCTGATTACCATAATTTATTTTTAGAGTCTCCAATTATTGATCTTGATTATCTATTAAACCTACACATACCTTGTTTTTCTATTGATTCTTTAGCTTGGGGTAGTGAGGATCGATTATTAGAAAATAAACTTTTTAAAAATGCAAATTACAATAGCTTAAAGAAAAGGTCATTGATAGAACTACCTAAAATCCCCTCTCAATTTAAGCTAATTAGAACTTGTCCAGTGAATAGTTATAAACAAGATAGTGAGAATATTACTTCTGTCAAATTATATAAAGAGGCTTTACAAATAGATGAAAAAATAAGAATGAAAATAAGAACACAACTAGGTTGTAGGGAACAAGATAAATTAATTATGATTGCGAAATCATCATGGGCCAACCTATTAGTAAAAATGAGGCTTATGGAGAAGAAACAGTACAATGATGCAAGATTTAGTTATGAATATATATTACAAGAACTATTAAGCCTATATCTTCAGGACTTTCCAAGCGATACATGTATTAAATTAATTGGGGTTTCAGATGAGACCAAATTTGTTTCTATGAAAAATGGAGGAAAAATAGAATTTGTTTCACTACCATTTCTTCATTTGGAAGAATATGAGCAACTAATATTATCATGTGATTTATTTATCACCGATAATATTACATCCTGCTCAATGGGAAAAGCGGTATTTGGAAAAATACCTGTAATTAGTCTGGTAAACCATTTGGAATATAAAGAATTAAAGACTCAAAGAGATAGCCATAATCCTACCTTAAGAAGCATTATAGAAAAATGGAATTATATACTACCTAATGGACTTTATCCATTTCTTGTATTTCCAAATGGATGGCATAAAGAATTAGCACCATTGATGGATCAAAATGATTATTTTAAATGTGTGCATACTTGTGAAATGTTTGATTTAAAAGAAACTAGTCAAACAATATTTAATATGCTGTATAGCAAAAAGGAGATTGATAAATTAAAGAAAATGCAACAACTGTATATAAATAATGTATGTAATCTACCGACAATAAAAGATGTGATAAAGAGAGAATTGGGGGCGCTTAATCATGAGTAATCAAATTAATGTACAAGAAGAAACTAATGAAGCATATGATGCAGTACGTAACGGAATTGGTGTAATAGATTTATCAACAACAGGAAGAATTGTGGTGAAAGGTGAGGACCATGTAGAGTTCCTAGATCGTCTAGTTACGAAGGATATTATATTTATGGAAGAAGAAACAACACTCTTTACTTTGTTATTACAAGAAGATGGGACTGTAATTGATATTATTAATCTGTTTAAAAATGAGGATTCTCTTACAGTTATTACGACACCGCATAAAAAAGAAATGGTACTAGCCTGGTTGCAAAACCAAAAACCAAGCGGAGTTGAGATTATAGATATAAGTCAAACACATTCTCAAATTGGATTTGAAGGTCCGTATGCATGGAAATTAGCTCAAAAGTTTTTAGACTTCGAAATATCATCACTGCCATTTCAATCATTTGTGTTAAATCAATTATTTGGGAAAGAATTTCTATTAGCAAGAACAGGTGTAACAGCAGAGTATGGTTATCAATTATTGTTTGAAAAATGCCTAGAGCCAATAGTATTAGAAACTGTAAATTCTTTTAAAGAAGATATTAAATTGAAGAAAGTAGATTGGGAAACATTAGAGACGCTAATGTTAGAAATTCGACATCCATATTTTGAATTCAAACATTTAGAAGAACTAAATATTTTTGAAGCTGGTTTAGAATGGTTTATTGATTTTTATAAAGACGAATTTTATGGAAGAGAAGTCTTAGAACAGCAATCGGAAGCTGGCGTAAATAAAAGAATTGTGGGATTCACGACAGGAATAGAGAGCAAAATTACAGTTAATGATGAGATTTTTATAGAGGAACAATTAATTGGTAAAGTTATTGAACTTAAAGAAAGTCCCGTTTTAAACAGGAGACTCGGAATTGCTTTATTAGAGGAACCATTTGCTGTTTCAGGAATTGGATTTTATGTGAAAAATAAAGAAAATGCTTTGTATGAGGCACATACTCAGTCCTCACCATATATTCTACCTAAATCATGGTCAATCAAAATACTGTAAAGGTGATGGCATATGAACATGAATAATCAACGAATCGTCGTAACTGGCATGGGAATTATTTGTTCAAACGGAAATAGTGTAAAAGAATTTTGGGATAATATTCAATCTGGGAAATCTGGTATTAAAGTAATCCAAAATATCGATATGGCTGAAATGGTAACAGATTATGGTGGAGAGATTGAAAACCTTCAGGTAGATGATTACTTCTTTAAGGATGAAATAAAGGATATGGATCGCTGTGGAAAATTAGGTGTCATGGCGGCAAGAGAAGCGGTAGAAAACGCAAAATTAAAAATAGAAAACTTTAATCCATACCGAATTGGAATATCATTAGGCACATCTTTAGGAGGCATGTTGAGCGGGGAAGAATTTCATAATCAGTGGATTAAAGATGGAATTGAAAAAGCAGATGAAACGTTACTTTTTAAGTATCCAATCCATACGCCCTGTGACAATATTACGCGAGACTTAAAAATAAAAGGGCCAAAAATGATTATTTCGAATGCATGTGCCGCTGGTACAAATTCAATTGGATTTGCGCTGGATACAATTCGAAATAACAAAGCAGATATCATGATAACCGGTGGTGTAGATCCCTTATCTAAATTGTCAATGAGTGGTTTTAATAGTTTACAAGCACTAGCACCAACGCCACCATCGCCCTATAGCAAGAGTAATGGCGTGGTAATCGGAGAAGGTGCAGCTATTCTTGTTTTGGAATCATTAGATCATGCGATTAAAAGGGGTGCAAATATCCTAGCTGAAGTAGTAGATTACGATTTATCTTCAGATGCATATCATCAGACAGCACCAGATCCAGGTGGGGAAGGTGCTTTGAGATCCATGCGAGGTGCTTTAAAAAAAGCCAGCATAGATGCTAAGGAAGTAAGCTATATCAATGGACATGGAACAGGTACACCCGCAAATGATGTATCAGAGCCAAAAGCAATTCGTACATTAATTACTGAAAATAAGACACCAGTTTCTTCAACTAAATCAATGATAGGACATATGTTAGGAGCCGCAGGGGCGGCGGAAGCAGTAACAAGTATTCTTGCTATTCAACATGGATATTTACCTCCAACTATAAACTTTGAAGTTGAAAGTCAAAAGTTTAATCTAGATTTTGTACCTAACATAGGTAGGGTAAGTGATTTGAGTTATGTACTATCAAATTCATTTGCTTTCGGTGGAAACAATGCAAGTATCTTATTCTGTAAGTACAATGAGAACCTTGAGTTATCAGCGGCAAAGGAAAAGCTAATTAAAGAAAAAAAAGTCGTAATTACTGGTGTAGGGGGACTTGCTGGGAATTCTTCAAACCTTCAAGAAATTAAAGATTGTATGTTTAAGGAAAAGAGTGGTACCTCAAAGATTAAACATTGGAACGACAACCCTAAGTGCATACAAGCCGGGAAAATACCAGAACAAAACTATCGAAGGCTAATACATCCTAATTTATTAAGGAAGATGGATTCAATTAGCAAACATGCAGTATTGTCAGTGAAAATGGCTATAGAAAACGGGAACTTAAAGATAGATAAAAATAATAGGGACAAGATAGGAATTATTTTTGCTACTGGTACAGGACCAGTAGGAACGGTAGAATCATTTAACCGGATTATTATCCAAGAGGGTGTTAAGGCCGCCAATGCTAAATTATTTCCAAACACAGTTATGAACGCAGCAGCTGGACATATTTCATTAAACTTTAAAATAAAAGGGCCTACTTCAACTATTTCATGTGGTGGGGTTTCTGGTATTAGTGCACTGTACTATGCCTATGCCATGATTCAATCTAGTGATTATGACACATTCATTGTGGTAACGGCAGATGAAGTAAATAATCCAATAATAGAGGGACACTCAAAAATAAAAAGGTACTTAACAACTGAGAATATAAGGCCTTTTGATTGTAATAGTAGCGGTACCATACTTGGTGAAGGGAGCGTTGCCTTTATTGTAGAAAGTGAGGAGGCAGCGTTAAAAAGAAATGGTAATATTTTAGCTGAAATTAAAGGTTTTGGATTAACATCTGATGACAGTAAAATAGGGGACCTAAATCATCTAGGAAAGGCATGGGAGGAATCTATGCGTTTAGCAATGACAGAGGCAATGATTTCTCCAGAAGAGATAGAATATATTTGTGCAGCCGCCAATGGTCATACATATTTTGACCGTATTGAAGAGAGAGTTATAGAACGTATATTTGGTATCGGGGCTCCTGTTAGTGCTACAAAATCTATCTTTGGGGAAACTCATGCAACTGCAGGCCTTCTTTCTCTCATTAGTGTAATATGTGCATTTGATGGTGAAATACCAGCTACGCAAAATGTAAAGAGTCATAGAGGAAGAATAGATCTCGTCACAGAAAATCCTCGTAAGGCTCCGGTGAGCAATGCCTTAATTAGTACATATTCTTATGGTGGTAATTATAATTCTGTTGTAATAGGAAAATATTTAAATTAATTATTTATGTAGGAGGCCACTTTTATTAAGTATGTATCGGTCTCCTGCAAAATAAGCTATATAGTTTTTAAAGCTTAAGCTCTTAATTGAGCATATCAGAAAAACTATGAAGGAGCATAATGCCATGAAAGGTATCATTCTTGCAGGTGGAAACGGTACTAGATTGTACCCCCTTACCCAAATTGTATCGAAGCAATTATTACCTATCTATGATAAACCCATGATTTATTATCCTTTATCAGTACTAATGTTGGCGGGTATAAGAGAGATACTAATTATTTCAACGCCACAAGATATTAATAAATTTGAGCAAATGTTAGGTGATGGTTCAAAATATGGAATTACCCTTTCATATACTGTTCAGCCTTATCCAGAAGGTATAGCACAAGCATTTATTATAGCTGAGAAATTTATTGGAAATGATAATGTAGCTTTAATTCTTGGCGATAATATCTTTTATGGTCATGGACTAACAGAATTACTAGAAAAAGCTGTTAAGAAGACTAGGGGAGCTACAGTTTTTGGTTATTATGTCAATGATCCAGAGCGCTTTGGGGTAGTAGAGTTTGATTCTAAAAAGCATGTGATTGATATCATGGAAAAGCCAAAGGAACCAAAATCAAACTATGCAGTAACTGGCCTGTATTTTTATGATAAACGTGTGATAGGAATAGCAAAAAATATTAAACCATCTAATCGTGGGGAATTAGAGATAACAGATATAAACAAAGAATATCTTAAGATGGGAGAATTAGAAGTTGAATTATTGGGAAGAGGCTATGCATGGCTGGATACAGGTACACACGAATCATTATTAGAAGCAGCACAATTTATAGAGACAATTGAGAAAAGACAGAGTTTAAAAGTAGCTTGTTTAGAAGAAATTGCATTTAAAAAGAAATATATAACCAAGCAGCAACTATTAAAAATGGCAAATTCGGTAAAGGAAAATCAATACAGCCGATATTTATTAAGGGTTGCCCATCAATAGCATTTAAATGAATGGAGAGAGAAGAATGCGTAAAATTCATACAGCATTAGATGGTGTTTTTATTATAGAGCTTGATAAATGCAGTGACAAACGTGGTTACTTCATTGAAACATGTAATAAGAAAAAATTTGAACTCTTAGATATACAGGGAGACTTTGTACAAGATAATCAATCATTATCTGTTCACACAGGCACGATACGTGGGCTGCATTATCAGTTGAATCCTAAAGCCCAAATGAAGGTAGTGAGCTGCATTTCAGGTTCTATTTACGATGTAGTTGTAGATATCCGAAAGGGCTCCCCAACGTATGGACGATGGTTCGGAACAATTTTAAATGAGTATAATAACCGTCTACTTACCGTTCCTAAAGGGTTTGCTCATGGTTTTTGTACTACAGAACCTAATACTATTGTCCAGTATAAAGTAGATGAGTATTATTCACCTAACCATGAAGAGGGAATTCTATGGAATGATGAAACAATAGGGATTTTATGGCCAACTAATAAACCAATTTTATCAGAGAAAGATAAAAAACTACCTAGATTAAAAGATACTAATGTCAACTTTGTTTATGGAGATGATTTTAATTGAAATTATTAATAACGGGTGGGGCAGGATTTATTGGTAGTAATTTTATTCGGTATATGTTAAAGAAATATCCTCAATACCAAATTGTAAATGTAGATTTATTAACATATGCAGGAAATTTATTTAATTTAAAGGAAATATCACTAAATCAAAATTATAAATTCATCAAAGGGGATATTTCAAATGAAATATTCATAGATAAGCTATTTAAAAAAGAGAAATTTGATTATGTATTAAATTTCGCAGCAGAATCTCACGTTGATAGAAGTATTAAAACTCCCCATATCTTTGTCCAAACTAACATATTAGGTACACAAGCCTTATTACACTCAGCATATAAAACAAAAGTGAAAAAGTTTGTACAAATTTCTACAGATGAAGTATATGGGACATTATCTCAAACGGGTGCGTTTACAGAGCATACAATAATAGCTCCTAATAGTCCTTATAGTGCAAGTAAAGCTAGTGCAGACTTAATGGTACGAGCGTATCATGAGACATTCGGTTTACCTATGAATATAACTCGTTGTTCCAATAATTATGGTCCCTATCAGTTCACGGAAAAATTAATACCATTAACAATAACTCATGCGTTAAATAATAAAAATATTCCTCTATACGGTGATGGATTACATATAAGAGATTGGCTTCATGTAGAGGATCACTGTGTAGCTATTGATTTAGTTCTGCATGGTGGAGCAGATGGGCACATTTATAATATCGGAGGAGATAATGAATATACAAATCTAGATATTGTACAAAAAGTACTCAAATTCCTAAATAAAGATCAATCGCAAATTACATTTACCTCAGATCGCTTAGGACATGATAGACGTTACGCCATGGATGCTACTAAGTTGAAAGAAGAATTAGGTTGGACACCACACTATCTATTTGATGATGGACTTACCCAAACAATTAAGTGGTATATAGATAACCGTACGTGGTGGGAATGAATTTTATTAACTAAAAATTACATAAGTTAAACGAGGAATTTTAAAATGAAGATACTGATAACGGGAGTAGATGGACAATTAGGACAAACTTTAATGCAAGTACTCAGCAGAACACATCATGAGCTATATGGTGTGAATCGTACCACGTTAGATATTACAAATAAAATAAGAGTTAGCTCTTATCTTGATAGGTTAAAGCCAGATGTAATTGTACACTGTGCAGCATTTACAAATGTAGATGGGGCAGAGAAAAATAAAGGATTGGCATATGAAGTAAATGTATTAGGTACCAAGTATATTGCTCAAGCTGCAGGAAGAATAAAATGTAAATTTGTATATATTAGTACGGATTATGTGTTTGATGGCGAAAAGCATACACCATACAATCTTGTGGATCATCCTAATCCATTAAATATATATGGAGAAACAAAATTGGCTGGAGAACATTTAGTAACAAAATACACGAATAAGCATTTTATTATAAGAACTTCGTGGATATTTGGAAAGGGAGACGGTCACTTTATCGCTAAGATAAGAAAAATAGCAAATCTATACGGTGAAGTCCGCGTGGTATCTGACCAGTTTGGTTCACCTACCTATGCACTAGATTTAGCAAATTTTATTGAAGAGTTAATAGAGACGGATCAATACGGATTATATCATGTGACAAACGAAGGAATATGTTCATGGCATGAGTTTGCAGTTGAATTTTTTAAAGGCTTCAATAAAGACATAAATATAATTCCCTTAATGACGGAAGAATTCCCGCAAATAGCCAATAGACCTAAATACTCAGTGTTAAGCAAAGATTGCATTATCCTGAATGGATTAAAACCATTAAGACATTGGAAAGAAGCATTAAAAGAGTATAAGGAACAATTTAATAGTAGATAATCATTTTAATTTATATAAAATTAGCCAGTAAATATAGCATTATTTTTTAGTAAGTTGCAGTTGAATTTTTTAGAAATTTGTCGTTTATAAAGTATTAACTGTAAAATAAAAAACCACTACTTAAAGTAGTGGTTTTTTATTTTACAACTATACATTAAATCGTAACAAAAGCCATTATACATTTGCTGAAAGATTAACGGTACATTCACTATTTTAGCATAGTTGCATTCAAATAAATGTTCCAATCTAGTGAACTTTCAAGTTTGAATAGATTTAGATAATACCTATTATGTAATTAATTCATTATTACAGATGGGCATAAATTAATAATTAGTATTTGAATTAGTTTCCCTCAAAGAATCAAACAGAAAAAACAATTATGGCGTAAAAACAATTTAAACATGTATAAACATTGAAATCACAGGAGTAATGCTTTAATAATTTGAAAAGCTTATTATGTAACAAATATTAATAATTAAAGATTATAATTTTTCACCAGTAGATTCCCTCCTAAACTTTCGCGAAGGTAGATAGCTCCAGAACCTTTCTAATTTATTTAATTATTTGATTTCAATGGAATATTATGTTAGAAGAGGGAATTACAAAGAATCTAGTCAAAAGTTTTTAAGCATTTTTATTAAATTATACTCTGCGGTTTATAACAGCAAACCTGTCACTCTAAATTAATAGCTTCAAAACAAAAAAAGCCGCTTACTTTAGTGGCTTTTTTGTGGGTAATGAAGATCAAATACTAAATTGAAACACAATCCGTTACGCATTCACTGAGAGGTTGACCGCTTACATTAATTATTTTAGCATAGTTGGATTCGATTGAATGTTCCAATTTAGTGAACTTTCAAATCCCAATTCGATTAGCACATGCTAATATAGCTGGAGGTTCATGGATATTATGAAATGTTTTTATAAACTAATTAATGTGAAATTTATAATATGTATTTTTCATATAATAAAACTTCATTTCAAGCGAAATATATATAATATTTAAACCCTTTGGTTTTTGGATAGGGAAAAGAATAAGAGTTCAGCAATACAAAATTGCTAACCCCTTATTCTTTATTCTTTCCTATTCTGCCTAAACTATCTTTAATAGTTGTTTCCCCAAGTTGTGTATATAGCAAAGCTGTATCTTGACTGGTATGCCCAAGTTGCTGCATCACTTGTAATGAATCCTTTTCTTCCATATATAATTTGTTTGCCAATGTATGTCTTAATTTATGGGGAGACATTCTTTTACCGTAGGCCTTAGTATATTTTTCTACTATATCTTGGATAGCTCTAACCGAAAGTGGCTGAGCAGTATGTTTATACTTCGATAAAAATACATTTTTTAATTCTTTTCCTGGGGCATATTTGTTATCTCTAATTTCCATATATTTTTCAAGATCATTCAATGCAATGGGGGTAATCCATACTGAATCTTCTTTATTTCCTTTGCGGATTACATCAATTAGTCTTTCTTTTAGGTTTATATCCTCCATACGAAGATCTGCTAATTCACTTACACGAATACCACTACCAAGAAAGAGGGAGAGGATAGCTACATCACGATCTTTGTCTCTTAGAAAATAGAACAACTGATGTTTTGTTAAAGATTTTTCATGTTCGTACTTAACGTAATTCAAAAATTCTTGATCGTCATCATTATGAAATATCTTAGATCTCATACGTTTTGCACGGGCATTTAATGTTTCTTTATCTTTATGTATTTCAATTTTGGCCATTACATTTCTATAAAAATAACATTCTCCTTCATCATTCTCTGATAGGGAAGTAAGGTACTTGAATAAAGACTTTAAGGCTGAAATTTTTCTATTAACAGAGGAATTCTGCATGTTTTGTTGTAGTTTTAGAAACCTCATGAAGTTCTCAACATCTTTTTTCTTTAAATTCTCCAAATCAGAGAAGGATATGTCTTTAATGGGCTTAAATTCAATAATTTGCTCAGATAATAGCCAGTTAAAGAAGACTCTAAAATCATATACATAATTCAGTAGGGTGGAGGGAGAGGCATCATGCAATTCTTTGTACTCCACAAATTCTTCTATGTAAAAGGGCATTTCATTTAGATTCTCGTATAATTTTTTACGATGTACGGATTTTTGACGTTGCTTGCTGTAATCCATAAAAATCACCTCATATATACTATAACAGAAAAATACGCGAACGCAAGTTCGCGTAAAATTCAATTTTTACACAGACTTATTTACATAATTAAATTATGGGATGCTAAAATATACTCGAAATTAACTAAGGATAGTGTAGTCATTCTAATAAAATTATAGATAAGCACGTGATAAATTTGTATTAAGCTATAAAAATTAGTACAAAAATTACGTTCACAGGTGTGCAAAATAAAACAATTTTTATATATAAATTCATACAAAAAATCAATATATGAAAACAGTTTAAAATTCGTTATCTAACATGAATTGGTTAATTTAATCATAATTATGAGGAGTTAATTAGATCAACATAAGAAAAAATCCTATATAGTAAAAGGTAATTTACTATGAATATTTTCAATGAATAGTTCAGTATTTAATGATTCCTATATAAAATATGAATTATATGGACACATACCAATATACGGAGATTCATGCAATTGAGCTCGAAATCCCTAAATACTGTATTATATTTTTATTTATACATCTTATTGTTCGTAAAATTAGCATTTCGTGCGAAGTTGTGGTTTGAAGTTTTTTTCAATTCTTCTTTTACCCTATTTATGTTTATTTGAGACCATTCTTTTTTTTTAGCTGTAATTTCTTTATAACTTATTATATTTTGATTAACATAGAAAAAAGTTCCCTTTATAATAGGAAACTTTTTTCTATGTTAATCTACAGCCCTAAAATTTCTACAATCTGACGTGCTTTATTATTATTAATATAATAATGCATCTCTAATCCTTTTCTTTCTGCACGGATTACAATTCCTTTTAACTTTGCTAAATGTTGTGAAACAGTGGATTGTGGAAGTTTTAATATTTCTGTTAACTGTGTAACATTGCACATTTTATGATGTATTAACTCGCTTATAATTTTTAATCGAATCGGATGTGCCATTACCCTTATTACATCTACATCTTCTTCGCGTATTTTAGCTAGGTCATTATTAGATATTACTGTTAACATTTCGCATTCTCCTTTATTATTAATTTCTATTTTCCTATTATCCTTATAAGTAATACTTATAGATAATTACAATTTTTCCTGTTGAGAAAATATATTCTACTCAATACAAAAAAAGACACCTATTCCGAAAACAGTTTTTACCGTTCCAATGAATTGTTGTCTTGAAATTTTTTAGCCACACTATATTTAATCATATTATAATCTATACATGATTTTGAACCATGCTTAATATACGTTGCAAAGCAAAAGGAATAATTCTATTCCTTTTTAAACATAACTTTAAATTCAATATTCGCTTTCCTTATTACAAAATTTACAAAGATTCTCTCCTCATCCCACTTTCTATAACATAAATTATTTATCAACACGATAATATGGAATAAAAATTCCAATAATGGTAATATGGTGGTACCTTCAGTTGTTAACTGTTATCCCTTTTTTTAAAAGCCGTGTCTTTAAAGACACGGCTTTTAAATTTCCTTAACTAAAACTGTCTATTAATTATAAACTTAAAACTTCCACTTAGTCTTATTCTGTAATTTCTTCTCTTTTTGAAGTAAGGCCTTTAACTTTTTTAAATCATATATTTCCCTTTACCTACTAACTATTCCAATAAATTCTTTAACACAAGCAATTCATTTATTTCATTTGTTTTTATTTTATTTCTCAGAATTTCAAATATATCTTTTGAAAAACCCCTGGTATTCCATTCATATTTATCTCTCTTAAATAAATCGTAATACACATTATACCCAACAAATTTATAAGCTTTAATCTTATTTTTAACAAAACCTTCATAATTTTAAATAGACATAACACTTCATGCTGTCAACTCCCCCTATATTGATAAATATGAAACATCTAATTTATTTGACATTTCAATGACTTATGCCAGGAAAATATATACATTTAATTAAACCTAATGTATCTTTGGTTTGTAAGTCTTAGTTAGTTGGCCAACTTTTAATACAATTTAATAATTAAAAATAAGGGTGATTTAAAAATGAATCAAGTATTAAGGAAAAGTAAGAAAAAAATGATGTATCTAATCGGTTCACTTCTAATTTCTCTATCAATGTTTTCAACTACAAGTTTTGCAGCTACAGAAGGTGCTATAAAAAGTGTTACAAATAGTAATTATACTGGAATTGCAGCTGATATAAACCTACCAAAATCAGTTGTTGTTAAGGATGGATATGTGAATTGGTATTTAGGTATTGGAGCATCTAAAGTTGAAGGTGGTATTTCAAAAACACCAAGTGGATATAAAGTATTTCTTAATTCAGGATATAATGAATCAGGTCAAAACAATAAGTATTGGAACACACAATATGATACATCAATTAAAGATGGTGATCGAGTAAACCTTAAAATAATTAATAACGGCAATGGTACGGTTACTATGTATGTAAATGGAATCCCTAGATATACAAATCAGCCTGTATATGGCTCATTTTCTCAATACGAACCAGTAAAAATGGTTCAGGGCGTTGAAGATACTGGACGTAATTCTTTTAGCCAAGCTAGCTTTTCAAACGTACTTCTAAGAGCAGATACATCTGGATCTATCTACAAGAGTTGGAACAGTTCAATTTCTTCCTCATTTTCTAAACATGGCACTTATAGTAACAATTTCACAGTTTATTCTCAAGTACCATTAAGCGCAAGTTTACGCTAAAGTTGTTCTTGTATACGAAATTTTTTAAAAAAGGTAGCTGTACAAAAGTACAGCTACCTTTTTCATACTTTAATTGCAAAAAGCGTGTCAAAAATAAAAAGATGAAATTGTAAGTATGTTCACTTCTCAATTCCATCTCTTCTAAAAATTGTATATTACCAATTCTCTTGTTCCTCACTATTCTACCAAATTAATAGCAACACATTATGTAGATATAGGTTTATACTATTCTACATTTAAATACATGTAATATTGCCTATACTTTGTTATTTTCATGTGAAACTAATTCACTATATATCTCTTTCTCTATATTTTTCAAGAGAATTTCCAACCTATTTTTTGTAGCTAGATTAAAATGTGGATTTAATTCTTTTATTATAAATTCAAGTATCTCAAAGCTTATGTAATCTCCTAATTCAAGTGAATATTGATCACCCAAGAAAGTTTTTAATTTTTTAGAGATCTCCACTTTATCTTTTTTGGTAATATTTACCCCATCCGATAACAAACCTCTCTTAGATTAGTCTTAAATACTAATTCAAAAAGTTTTTATAACATAATAAAAATATTTTGGAATTAATATAAATCATATAATGAAATTTTTACAAATAAATAAAAAATATACATCATAATCATTAAACAATATATTAAGCATCATAAACATATATTGGCTCATCATAAAGGCGTAAACATTTTGACCAATTTCCACATAACGTTTCCCATTCACCAGCAGGATATACTTCCGTACGCAATATATGAAGTGGTATACGTAAATTCAATAACCGACCACTAAGCGTCGTACGAGTAACTCCCGCTGGCATTAAAAACTTTGCTTCAATTACCTTTTTCAGTTCCATCAACGAGTATTCTGGATAACTCATCAATATTTCATTTGAATGAGGCCAGACCTCAGTATCATTTGAATGACGGCGTACCGTGTACTCATGTTGATATAAACCAACAATACGATGCCATATCTCTAAATGGGTAAATAAATCGCTATTTAAATCCCTTACATATAAAAAATGTTCTTGTTTATTTGCTTCTGTAATCTTTGCAAGCAAACGTTTATTAGCAATAACCTTACCTGACCAAATTATTGTAGGTTCTTTCTTTAAATGATTTACCCATTCCCCCATTGGTAATAAATGATTCCAAGCACGAATTTTTATTTTTTCATCAGGTACTACCTGTACAGCAACGCGTTTACAACCTAATGCCATCATAGCCTTCATACGATGGGCACCATCAAGTAACAGATAATTACCATCACTAAGCTCAGATACTAAGGGAGGATTCCGTAAAACACCTTCGCTTTCCATTACACGACAAATTTGTTCCAATCTTTTGTGTTCATATGATTCATGAAAGCGAATTTGCTTGGGATGTAAGAGATCTAAGGCCGAAATAATTTCACTCATAAAAACAGCTCCTCAAATAATTACATAAATTCTAAGCTTATCAAATAACTAATTTTCTATAATGATTAGTCGTGTTTACCGATATTTAGCAGCTATTAGACAATTATTTCAAACTGCGCTTTAATAATTTTACTAGTCTTCTAATAAAACACCAATTTCCTTTTCCCTAGCCCTTTGATAGTAATAAGCAGCAATGGCTACATCAAAAATGGCCATACCCATTGGATTAAATAATATTGCTTTGTCATAAGGGAAGTTTTGCAGTGCTCCTCGGATTACAACGTCAGCAATTGATACTGTATCTTCTTTTTGTAAACCTCTTTCAAGGTGCATCCTTTCAACATCAGTTTTTTCACGACAGACTTCTTCCCAATTATCAACAACTAGGGATTTTGTATATTCTAAGATATCAGGCTTAAAATCACGAAGAGAAACATTGAGTAGTAGCGCTCCATCTTTAGGTTTCTTATCAATATAACCTTCTGCAGAAACAGTACAAGTAATAAAAATATCAGCATCATTATAGGCTTCTTCATAAGCATTAACCTTTTGAGTTTTAGAATAAATTTCCTCAGGAATTAATTCGTCTTTAATTCCATTGATATCATATAGGTAAACACTTTCGATTTTATCGCCTAATAGGGCAGTTACCATCTTTAAATGCATCTGACCAATAGGTCCAAATCCAATAATTCCAACTTTAACATTATTTAAATCTCTTAACTTGGCAAACTCTCGAATCATTAATCCTGTAACAGAAGCTGTTCGTATAACACTGACCATTGCTGTATTAAGCGTCGCAAATGGTTTTCCAGTCATAGCATCATTTAATATAGTAACTGAATGAGCACGTTGAATACCTTTCTCAATATTCTTCGGAAAACTAGCTATCCATTTGATTCCTGAAACCTTAAATTCTCCTCCAATATAAGCTGGCATAGCAATAATTCTATTAGACGGATCATCGAAACGTAAGTATGGCTTAATTGGCTGAGAAAAATCATCTAAATCAAGACTTTTTACTGCCTTTGAAATGACATTTATTGTTTCTTCCCAATTAACACCCATTTCATTGATATGTTTGGTATTTAAATACATCATAATTGCTTCCTCATTTCTATATCATTTTTATAAAGAAACTAATTGGTCTTCTACTGATTTTTGTGTATTGAGCCATTCTACCCACTCTACGTTGTAAATAGTTGATGTGTAAGCTTGTCCATTATCAGGACACAAGAAAACAACATTAGGTGTATTTTGAACATCCTTATTTTCAAAATACTTTTGGATTGCATAATATGAAGTCCCTGATGATCCACCAGCAAATATTGCATGTTTATTAAATAGGTCATAACAACCTGCAACAGTATAAACCTCCGGTACAATCATTACATCATCAATCAATGCTTTTTTAACCATACCAGGTATCATACTGGCACCAATTCCTGGTATGTACCGTTTACGAGGCTTATCACCAAAAATAATGGACCCTTGACTATCTACCGCAATAATTTTAATATTAGGGAATTTTTCTTTTAATCGTGTAGATACCCCAGCGATAGTTCCTCCAGTACTCACTCCAATGAAGGCATAATCTAACTGTTTAAAATCATTAGATATTTCTCCACCAATTCCTTGATAATGGGCTTCAAAGTTATCAGCATTATTATATTGATTTGTCCAGTATGCTTTAGGAATAGTATTTAAAAGTTCTTCCACCTTATTTAAACGCGTTAATAAATAGCCACCTGTTTCATCTCGTTCATCCACTTTAGCTACTTGATAGGAAGTTGCTCTCAAAAAATTCTCATAACTATCATTAATATTTGGATCAATAACTGGTATGAATTTCAGGCCGATATACCTACAAAGAGTAGCAAGAGCAACCGCAAAGTTACCAGATGAAGATTCGATAATCGTAGAATTTTCAGTCACTTCACCGCGACTTATTGCTGATTTTAAAATATGGTAAGCAGCACGTACTTTAACACTATTCATTAAATTGTAATATTCTAGTTTTGCATACAAATTAATCTTTTCATGCTCTAATTTAATCATAGGTGTGTTGCCGATTACCCTTTCTAAACTCTCTAATTTCTTGAGCATAATTTGCTTCCTTTCTTGGTTAAAATCTAAAAAAATTAATTAAACATTTGTAAGTTCTAATATAAATCACTTTTAAATAACTTATATTCATGTTTACTTTAAATGTCCTTTCGAATGTAGCTCAAATAGAACTTATAGCTGAAACACAATAAATGCTAAATTCTTTAGTATCGGTAAGCTAAGCACCATTCAAGTACTGCCATAGCACTATTTAGCTTGTTTTCGGCCTGGGTAAATACAATACTTTTCGGTCCATCAATAACTGTTGCTGCTACTTCTTCCCCCCGGTGTGCTGGGAGGTCATGCATGAAAGTAGCTTCCGGATATAAAGTCAAAATTCTCTCTGTCACTGCAAATGGATTAAATGCATCTTTCCATAAAGGATCTATTTTGCTTGTCCCTGTTGTTTGCCACCTTGTTGTATATACAACATCCACTTCACTAGGTAACATTTTTATATCATGACATTCTATAACTTTAGCACCAGAAAATCGTGCATATTCTTTTGATTTTTCAAGCACACTTGGAGACACTCCATAACCAGCAGGTGTAAAAAGATATAACTCCGTACCTGGAAAACGAGATAAAGAAAGAGCTAGAGCTGCTGCACTGTTATTACCTTCTCCCATATATAAAACCCGTAATCCAGCTATTTCACCAAATTTTTGTTTCATTGTTGTTAGGTCTGTTAGCGCTTGTGTTGGATGTTCTTCCGCACTCATTGCATTAATGACTGACATACGACTTTGAGATGCCAGTTTTTCCATTTCCTTTTGACTATCTGCAGTTCTTGCTACTAGTCCATCCAGCATTCGCGAAAGTACTTGAGTAGTGTCTTCTATAGACTCCCCTGTATTTTCTTGCAAATCATTTGGACCATACGATACAATTTGTGCACCCATCTTTAATGCTGCAACAGAAAATGCCGATCGAGTTCTAGTCGATGTTTTACGGAAGTAAATCCCAATTATATTTCCCGCTAATATGTGATTAGGTTGCGATTTACCTGCGGCAAACTCTACCCCACGAGTTACAATTTGGTTAATATCACTATCAGTAAGATCCTCAAGAGTAATTAAATGTTTTCGAATAGCCATTATTATATTACCTCCCTTTTGAATAAGTGCATGTAACAAAAATGTATTTACACATATATGTAAATCAAAACTATTAAACAGCTAAGGTAAAACATAATAGATTGCAAATATAATTTAAGTGGATCCATTACCACACTTTTCTATATTTGTTTTTAAACTAATGTATAGCAGTTGATATATAGCCTATATGAACTCGAATACTATTTTTACTCATAAATACTTACATATAATTCTATTGTTAGTCTATATTCCTATTTTTTATGATATAGCTCTGCTGAATATATTACACACTACAACGCTAAAAATATACTCAAAATACTGAATTTTCAGCTTTCTCAATTCTTTTATCAATTTTCTGTCAATTCATACTTGAATTCTCTTTTTTACTAATAATATACATACAATGTTGGCCGTTTCTTTTATAGCCCCATCTCTATAAAATCCGCCCATTCAAAAGTATCGTTTTCCGGATTGTCAGTTAAGATGCAAATTACTGCTGCAGTCATTAAAGAGCCCTCTTTAAAAGAGATATACTCCTTCTACTGGCTCGCTATTTATAGTTATGATAATCTCTTAATTGTTACAGCTACAACGCTAACAATTATTATTGTAACCATTGATCTAAGTAAACAAACAATGAATGGCATACTAATATATACACAAAGTAATCTATTAAGCGTAAAATGATTGCATATCCAGCAAGTTTAATTACTTATTCAGATCTTTACTTTTAGAATTTTCAAAATTAAATTCCCGAAAATTTTCTTTCCTTAGGGAAATATCGCTCATTTTAAACTATGTAAGAATGCTTATCTTCTATAAAGTAATTACACAAATCAACAAAATCAATTTCAATTATTGATTCTGGAAAACTGTCTAAAGAAGCACAACAAGAAAGCTTATAATCTTTACCAATAGTAAACTTTTTATAATAAACCTCATTAGATAACATGTCACCATAAAATATTGTATTTTTATTAATAACAAAAGAGTTTAAAGGTATAGTTAGCCCTTTCCCTATCCATTTAACAAAGCTTTCTTTTATAGTCCATAATTCATAAAACACATCTAATTGTTGTTCTACATTTAATGAATTTAAATAATTAAATTCTTCCTCAGTAAATATATTTTTAATCATTGTAGTATCTATGGGCCGAACTTTTTCTACATCTATTCCTACTTCTTCCTCATGAATAGCTCCAACAACCCAACTTTCGGAATGTGATATATTAAAATGAAAATGATTTAACTCATCAACATAAGGCTTTCCGTATTCATTGTATTTATATTTAATATCTTTATTTTCTTTTGAGAAATTTGTAGTAATTAAATATCTTATTATAATGTCTCCAATTAAGGCACTATATTGGTCGGGCTTTCTTTTATATTTCTGTATTTTCATCTGCTTTTCTTTTGAGACCAAACACATAAGTTTCTGCATAATATTATGTTCTATATTTCTTGGCACACGTACCTTATATATATTCATTATTTCCTTCCCACCTAACATCTTATATATATATAAAAAACTCTCAATGAACAATTCCTATTTATTTTTAATAGTAAAAAACATTTTCAGAGGATAATATTCTATTTTATATTCATATTTTCCACTTATTTTCCAACCTCTTTATATTTATTATTGACTGGTCTCAAAGAAAAAAGTCTCATAATATGTTATACACGAATTTATGAGACTTTTAGAAAACTAATAGTGTACGATTTCAAATAATATTTCACCTATTTACATGTGCTAATAAGAGCATTTGTTTAAAATTCATTTTTATACTCTTTACCAATTCATGAATATGCGGTTTCTCTAACATACTCAGATGGGAACCTGGCACTTGCAAAGCGTATACTTCCCCTGATGTATATTCATTCCATCTGTTATAATCTACTAGTGGGTGAATGTCATTAATAGATGCATTAAATAGAAAGATATCTGCTTTTATTTTTTGTTTACAATTATATTTTAGGTATGCATATCTATTAGCTATCATTACTTTTAACTTATTCATCATTGGATCTTCAAAATTTTGCTGACAACTATTTTCATTCAATGTAAATTTTTTCAGTAAAGATTCTATTAATTGTTCTTCACTCATTTGCTCAAAACTAATTTTCTCAATCCCTAACTGATCATTGAATTTTTCCAATTCTTCAAATGCATTCTTAATATTTAAACTAAGAATCTCCCTACCTTGTTCAATAGGATGAACATCAAGTAAACCTAGAAAACTAACTTTATCACCTAGTTCTTCTAATTTTCTAGCCATTTCAAATGCAACTATTCCTCCAAAAGACCATCCTAATAAGGTATATGGCCCTTCTTTTTTTACTTGTTTAATCTCTTCTATATATCTTACCGCCATTTCCTCTACAGATAAGTTTGGAAATCTACTATCATCATATCCTATAGATTGTAACCCATATACAGTCTTATCCTCTCCTAATTCTCTAGCCAAATCATAATAGTTTAATATACCCCCGCCTTGCCCATGAATAATGAACCATTGACTATCCTTGTTTGTTCTATTTTGAATTGGAATTAAACACTCACTGTCTATTCCTTTATTCCTACTTATTACATCACTTAATTGTTCAATAGTAGCCTTTTGAAATAATAAACTTAATGGCAGTTGCACATTAAACATTCTCTTGATATTTTCGAATAACTTTAGTCCCTTAAGAGAATGACCACCTAATTCAAAGAAATTATCATTTATACCAATATTATTTACGCCTAATATACTACTCCAAATATCAATTAAACTACTATCTATTTCATTTCTTGGTGGTACATAATTACTATTGCCCAGTGTATTTAGCTTCGGTAACTTACTTCTATCTATTTTCCCATTTTGTGTTAATGGTATATTGTGAATTGGTATAAGTTGTTGAGGTATCATATAATGTGGTAACTTTGTTGCCAAATATGCTCTTACCTCTGGAATAGGAATA
>NZ_KV827842.1:43577-43971 GCF_001836235.1 Bacillus sp. HMSC036E02
TGGAATAGGAATATCTTTTTCTGTAACTACGTATGCACATAAATACTTTTCCCCAGCTTCATCTTCTTGCTCTATTACTACGGCCGTTTTGATTGTCTCATATTTTAACAAACTCGCTTCTATCTCACCTAGTTCTATTCGATATCCCCTTATTTTTACTTGATGATCGACTCGGCCCAAATATTCAATGTTACCATCAGGTAGCCACCTTGCTATATCCCCTGTTTTATATAGTTTCTCACCTCGTTCAAATGGATGATCAATAAATTTATCTGCTGTTAATTCTTTTCGATTGATGTATCCTCTAGCTAACCCTATACCAGAGATACATATTTCACCTGGAACACCTATAGGTTGTATCCTATGAAATGAATCCAATATATAAATTTTAGTA
>NZ_KV827842.1:44071-47080 GCF_001836235.1 Bacillus sp. HMSC036E02
AATTTTAGTATTTAACAATGGCGAACCTATCGGTACGTTTTGTGTTGTAATTTCTTTATTACTCTCATATCGATAAGATGTACAACAAACTGTAGCCTCTGTAGGTCCGTATCCATTTAATATTTGGAGGTTCCCCCTAAATAGATGATCGTATTTTGCGAGTAATTCTGTTTTAATGGGTTCTACTCCCACAAGTAGCTTATTTAACACTATCTTCTGGTTATCTCTAACAAAATAATCATATATTTCATTTAATAAAGTAGGTGGAATATATGATAATGTAACCTGTTCCTCAAGAATGACTTGTACAAGTTTTGGTACATCAAACTTCTCACCTTGATAAATAGTCATTCTTGCGCCATATATCAATGGGACAAATATCTCAAAAATAGTAACATCAAAAGAAATACTACTTGAGAATAGAACGTTATCAGTTATCCCTATATCTTGAGAGAAATCTTCATACATTGCACACAAAAAGTTAGTCAAGGATCGATGTTCAATCATTACTCCTTTAGGTTGTCCTGTAGAACCTGATGTATAAATAACATACGCTAAGTTGTGAGGTTCTATCATCATGTGCATGTCTTCTCCTGGTTCTTCTTCAAAAGACATATCCATTAGATCTATTACATTACCTTGGAATTCTATCCCCTTTATAATAGAGTTTTGATGTACTAATACATGTGAACACCCACTGTCTGTCAGCATATATTCCACTCTTTGTTTTGGTAAGTCGGTATCAATTGGTAAATACGCCCCACCTGCTTTTAAGACACCTAATATACCTATAACCATCTCGATGGAGCGTTTCATCATCACACCAACAATGGATTCTCTTTTAACTCCTTGGTCTAATAACCTTCTCGCCAACTGATTAGCTTTTATATTTAATTCATTATATGTAATTCCTTTTTCATTACATACAACGGCTATTTGATTAGGGTTCCGTTTTACTTGTTCTTCGAACATTTTATGCACTAATAAATGATTAGAATTTGAATTCTCTTTTTTGTTAAATTCATTCATAATACAATGTTCTTCTTCTATAGATAACATATTAATATTACGCAATCGTACTCTAGGGTTATTAGTTACTTCCTCAACTATATTTGTAAAATGTACCATTAACCTTTCTATTGTCTCCGCTTTAAATAACTTAATACTATATTCTACTTTTAAATGAATGTTATTATCTATTTCCGTTGCTACTAATGACAAATCAAATTTTGAAACTGACTGCTTAAACGGATACGGTGTAAATTCTAATTCACCAATAGATATTGGATTCATATCCATGTTTTGAAAAACAAACATGGTATCAAATAATGGATTTCTACTTGTATCCCTATGCAAGTCTAAACCTTCTAATAGTTCTTCAAAAGGATAGTCTTGATTTTCATAAGCTTCTAATGTATTGAGTTTTAATCTACTCAAAAACTCAATAAACTCATCGTCATTTTCTAGATAATTTCTCATTACCAAAGTATTAATAAACATACCAATCATATGATTAGTATCAGAATGAGACCTTCCAGCAATAGGCGAACCTACAATAATGTCTTCTTGACCTGTGTATCTAGATAAAAGTATGTTATAAATGGCCAATAAAATCATATATGGCGTGGTACCAGTTTCAGTTGCTAGCTTATTTACTTTAAAAGTTAAATCTGTTCCCAAATTAAAAGAACAAACATTACCTTTAAAGCTTTGTATAGTCGGTCTTTGAAAATCGGTTGGAAAATTTAAAACCGGGAGTTCTCCTTTTAAAGTTGTTAACCAATAATTCTTTTGTTCACTAATTAGATTCTTATAGTAAGGTCCATTTTGCCACATCACATAGTCTTTGTACTGCACTCTCAATTTTGGAAGCTCATTTCCTTTATACAATTCTACAAACTCTTTTATTAATATCCCCATTGATAAACCATCAGATATTATATGATGCATATCTACTACAAGGATATGTCTTTCTTCTGCTATCCTTAAAAGCAACACCCTTAATAATGGAGGTTTTGATAAATCAAATGGACTTATAAACTCATGTATTAAATAATCCGCATCTTTTTCATTTACATGAACGTATTCAATATTGAAATCTACATTAGGCTCAATTTTCTGCACTAATTCCCCATCTAAAATTTGAAAAGAAGTTCTTAATATTTCATGTCTCTCAATTAAAGATTGAAATATATTTTCAAACTTATCTTTACAAATATCCCCTTCTACTTTAAGTATTGTGGGCATATTATAAGTTGTATTTGTACCATCTTCGAATTGATCTACTATAAACATTCTCTTTTGTGACGTAGAAGCTAAATAATACTCTTGTTGTTTTACAGGTTCTATGGAAATATAATTACTTTTTTCCATTTCTAATATATATTTTGAAAAATCAACCAAAACAGGAAACTTAAATAGGGATTTAATAGATAATTGCACATTAAATTCTTTATTAACAATAGAAATTAGCCTAGCAGCCTTTAATGAATGACCACCTATCTCAAAAAAATTATCCCGTATTCCTATCCTTTGTATTCCTAATACATCTTTCCAAATCTCAACTAATTTTCTTTCTGTAGAATTTGTCGGCTCTAGATGACTAGATTTCAAATTATTAATAGGTTGAGGTAATTTTTTTCTATCTATTTTTCCGTTTTGTGTTAACGGTATGTTTTGAATGGATATGATTTGTTGAGGTATCATATAATAGGGTAACTTGGTTGCTAAATATGCTCTTACCTCTGGAATAGGAATATCTTTTTCTGTAACTACATACGCACATAAATACTTTTCTCCACTTTCATCTTCTCGCTGTATTACTACGGCGGTTTTGATTGTCTCATATTTTAACAAACTTGCTTCTATCTCACCTAGTTCTATTCGATATCCCCTTATTTTCACTTGATGATCAACTCGTCCCAAGTATTCTATGTTACCATCAGGTAGCCATCTCGCTATATCTCCTGTTTTATATAATTTCTCACCTCGTTCAAATGGATGATCAAT
>NZ_KV827842.1:47180-47435 GCF_001836235.1 Bacillus sp. HMSC036E02
TGCTGTTAATTCTTTTCGATTGATGTATCCCCTAGCTAACCCTATGCCAGAAATACATATTTCTCCTGGAACACCTATAGGTTGTAGCCTGTGAAATGAATCCAATATATAAATTTTAGTATTTAACAATGGCGAACCTATTGGTACGTTTTGTGTTGTAATTTCTTTATCCCTCTCATATTGATAAGATGTACAACAGACTGTAGCCTCTGTAGGTCCGTATAAATTTAATATTTGGAGGTTCCCCCTAAATAG
>NZ_KV827842.1:47535-47935 GCF_001836235.1 Bacillus sp. HMSC036E02
CTTCTCACCTTGATAAATAGTCATTCTTGCTCCACATACCAATGGGACAAATATTTCAAATATAGTAACATCAAAAGAAATACTACTTGAGAATAGTACATTATCAGTTATCCCTATATCTTGAGAGAAGTCCCCATACATTGCACACAAAAAATTAGTTAAGGAACGATGTTCAATCATTACCCCTTTGGGCTGGCCTGTAGAACCTGATGTATAAATAACATATGCCAAATTTTGAGGTTCCATCGTTATCTGCAAATCTTCTACTTGTTCTTCTTCAAAAGGAATATCCATTAGATTTATTACACTACCTTGAAATGCTACTCCCTTTATAATAGAGTTTTGATATGTTAGTACATGTGAACACCCGCTGTCTGTCAGCATATATTCCACTCTTTGT
>NZ_KV827842.1:48035-117610 GCF_001836235.1 Bacillus sp. HMSC036E02
CAGCATATATTCCACTCTTTGTTTTGGTAACTCGGTATCAATCGGTAAATACGCCCCACCCGCTTTTAAGATACCTAATATGCCTACAATCATCTCAATAGAGCGTTCCATCATCACACCAACAATGAATTCTCTTTTAACTCCCTGGTCTAATAACCTTCTCGCCAACTGATTAGCTTTTATATTTAATTGTTTATATGTAATTTCTTTTCCATTACATACAATCGCTATTTGATTAGGATTCTGTTTTACCTGCTCTTCAAATAATTGAGGAGCTGTTACAGTCTCACAAAGTAATGTTTTATGAACTCTAGTCGTATGATTGAAATCAAATAATATTTGATTCTTTTCTGTTTTAGGCATTACATCTAGATCCATTGCAGATTTATTTGGATCTTTCATTAATATATCTAAAATATTATATAAATGATTAACTATTCTACTAACTAATCCTTCACTATATAAAGTAGAATTGTAATCCACTTGAACCTTTAACTGTTCTTCATTTTTCATAAACCTAATAACCATATCAGAGTTTATTTTATCTGTACTCTCATAACAATGAATATCATCTAACATTACTATTGTATTTAATAAGGGAAGATTATTACTCTCTCCATCTAGACTTAATAATTGAGTAAGTTTATTAAAAGGAAAATGACAATGTTCATTTGACTCTAAAATTGTTTCTTTAATTTTATATATTATTTCTTTAAAATTATCTTCTTGATTTATTTGAGTACGTAATAATAAAAAGTTGTTTTGAAAAACCGTCTCTTCTTGACCTTGTTTAAAAACTGGCATTCCAATTACTACATCATCCTTATCGGTATATCTACTTAAGAGATATTTCACACCTGATAATAAAATAGTGTACAGTAACATATCAGAATTATTGCTAATTGCTACAGCTCTCTTCGCAATATCCGATGGGAATTGACAATAATAACTTTCTTTAGAAGCCTGAATATTATTTAAAGACAGACAATCACAAGGAAATCTACTTAACTCAACATCACCTGATAACTTGTCTAACCAATATTCTTTTTCTTTTTTAAATTTTTCACTAGATAATAAAACCTGCTGGGTAAATTTATCAAGCATTTTTTCTTCCCACCATTCTCTATGATATTGATACTAAATACTACATATTTAGTGGTTATGTTCCCCATAGACCTATCCGTTTTATCATGAGGGGGCACAATCATACTCGTCATTGGGAGTTTTCTTCCTCAGTAATAAAACTCCCAATAACGACCAATTAGATTGCTACTTTAACGATAGAAGTTTCACATAAAGCATAGAAATGCACTTTTCTCTTACTCAGATACATCTCTTAATTTTTTTACTTCACAGATTTTACCCTATCTAGTATTTTCATAATTAACTCGCCCACGATGTCAGCTTGATGTAGTAAAAACATATGACCACCATTAACTGTTAGAAAATGAACCTCATTGCCCCATTCTACCCACTTCTTAGCCCCTTTTACTGTATAATTAGAGTCTGTTGTTCCACTAATAATATATAGGGGCGCTTTCAACAATGTTGTGTCATCATTTATATAATTCTCAATGGCACGAAAGTCTGATCGAATAACTGGAAGGATATAGTTTAAAAGCTCTTGATGTTGTAATACTTCATCCGGTAATCCTCCCAAAGACTTTATATAATCTATAAAGTCTTTATCATCTAAATGATTTGTTTTTCTTCTTATTTCCGGTGGATTCATAGCAGAGATAATAACATTTTTAGGATTTATGCCCTTACTTTCTAAAATTTGAGCCATACGGTGAACTATAATTCCTCCCATGCTATGGCCAAATAATGTAACCTCTCCCTCTAAAATTGGTTGCATCTCCATTAAATATAAATTAACAAGATCATCTATGTTATCAACTAGTGGAGAAAGATTAGGACCATGGCCTGGAGGATCAAATGAAATAAGTTTTATATCTTTCGGTAAATAATTCTTTAAAGGTAAAAAAGAATTCGAATAGCCCCCAGCATAAGGAACACAAACCAAATATTTGTTACTATTCAATCCTGGCGATAAATCTTTCATTAATTTTCTCAAGTGACTTCTCCTTTATTAAATAAAATTTTCATCAAATAGTTGTTTAATCAAACAAATTATCAATTTCTTCATCACTAAGGTTTAAGGTTTCAAAATCTGATGAAGTAAATTCTTTTGTTTGCATTTGACAACAGGATTGGATATATGTCTGTAGTCGTTCTAGATAATCTGAAAATAAATTTTCTACAAAATTCTTTTGAAAATGACTTGTACTAAATGTCACATGAATTTCTAAGCTTTTATTCTTAACCATGGCCACAATATCCAATAATGCAGTAATATGATTATCTTTTGATTGTTCACTGCCACTTTGATAATCAACAATAGTAAACCATCCATCCCCGAGAGAATTATCTATCTCTCCTAAATAGTTAAAACGAATTATATTTTGAGTTAAATCTTTGCAAGAAGGAAACTTCTCTTTAAGAATTCCATATCCAATTCCCTTATTAGGTCTTTTACGAACCTCTTCTTTAACACTCTTTATTTGATTAGCAATATTATGTGAAACTTGTAATACAATAGGATACATCGTTGTAAACCACCCTACTGTACGTGAAATATCAAGATGCTCAAATAATTCCTCTCGACCATGACCTTCTAACTCAAATTTAATTTGATCTTGGTTTGTATATTTACCTAAATTTTCTGTCAACACAGCAAGTAACAACTCCATTGGTTGTGTATTGTAAGGCACATTTGCAGTAGTTAATAGTTTTCTTGTATCATCTGCATTCAATGTAAAGGTAAGAGTCGTACAACTTTCAACAGTACTATTTTCTTTTTCTCTATTAATTTGAAAATTATTATCTAGCGTGTTATCTATGGATTCCCAATAATCTAATTCAGCATGTACTAAATTAACTCCTCGACTATTTAAAGCTTCAGACCAATCTTGGAAAGAGTTAGTTTTTAATGGTAGCGATGGAACTTCTCCTAAATACAAGCTATTCAAACATCGGTTTGCATCTTCAATTAAAATACGCCAGGACACAGCATCAACAATAAGGTGGTGTGCAGTTAATAATAACAACTGTTGATCATTTGAAAGCTGGAATAAGGCCCCTTTAAATAATGGTCCTACATTCAAATTTAAACTTCCTTTTAACTCTTCACCTTTTATATGAACCTGATTCAAAGCCATTTGAATTGGAATTTCAGACAAATCAAACATGGTAACCTTAGAATCAACAATGGACATATCTTCGTCATAATAGAAGTAATCCTGCTTATCCTCATACCTTAACCGTAACAAATCATGATGATGCATGATCATATTTAACATCTTATTAACATATTCTTCTTTAACCGGCTTCTTCAAAGACAGTAATACCGATTGATTCCAATGATGCGGGTTCTTAAACTGTTGATTAAGGAACCAACGCATAATAGGAGTAGGCTCTACCTTTCCTGTTACCAATGTTTGTGAGACTGTAACATCTTTTTGTTTAACTAACATTGCTGCCAATTCACTTACAACTGGATAATTTAGTACATCTTTAACTCTAACTTTCCATCCCAGTTCTTGTAATCTAGCGCTCACTTGGATCGCTTTAATAGAATCTCCACCTAAATGATAAAAATTACTATGCAATTCGATTCTATCAGTCTGTAATATTTCCTTGATAACTTCACTAACCATTCCAGTAACATCTTCATCTACTTCTTCTAAATGAGTATGATTAGAACCGTTATTTAACATCGGATCTGGCAACGCTTGACGATCTACCTTTCCATTGATAGTAAGCGGTAGCTGATCCATATAGATAAAAAATGAAGGAATCATATAACTTGGTAGCATATGCGAAATAAAACTGCGTATTTCTATATTTTGAACACTGTCTTTCAAAACAATGTAAGCAACTAGATGATTTGAATTATCCTCATCTTGCCAATTCACCACTACTACATCTTTAACAGAATTGTGTTGTAACAGTGCATTCTCAACTTCCCCTATTTCAATACGATATCCTTTAACTTTCACTTGAGAATCCATCCGTCCTTGATACTCAATTAATCCATTTGGCAACATGACAGCTAAGTCACCACTTCGATACATCTTCTCACTCGAAATAAATGGATTGGATAAAAAACGTTGCGCTGTTAAATCCGGACGATTTAAATAACCTTTAGCTACCCCATCACCCGATATATAAATTTCTCCTTTTACACCAATAGGAACCGGCTGAAGATTCTTATCCAATAAATATATTTGAACATTATCAGCTGGTGTACCAATTGGTACGGATGCTCTTCGATCTAGATCTGGATCATAACGATGAATCATACATCCAACCACAGTTTCAGTTGGTCCATATTCATTAATTATTTCAACTTTACCGCTAAAAAGATCATATATCTTTTCGGCTACTAAGGTTTTCAAATCCTCTCCACCCACAATCAATCTGCGAAGAGATGAAACTCTTGGGGGTGAATAGTTATTTAACAATGCTAAATGTGAAGGCGTAACTTTCAACACTGTTACTACATTTTCCTTGAGTATTTTTGACAAAATAAACTCATCTTCATTATCATGATATATTACTAACAATAAACCACTTATTAAAGGAGTGAATATTGAAGTTACTGTTAAATCAAAAGAAACGGATGAATATAATGCAAAAACATCATTTTCACTACTAATATAGTTCTTTTTAGCCCAGGAAATATAGTTAACCAATCCACATTGAGTGATTACAGTTCCTTTAGGATTCCCCGTGGTTCCAGAGGTATAAATTATATATATTGGATCATTTGGTGCATTTACTAGGTTTAGATTGGCATTATCTCCTTCATAAAGTTTCTGATCACATATATTAATTTTCTCACCTAAATATTCTAAATTACCCTCATTTGTATAGTCAGTTAAAAGTAATGTTGTGCCGCTATCATTCAAAATATAACGAATTCGGTCCTCTGGGTAGGAAGGATCTATAGGCAAATATGTACCTCCAGCCTTAATAACTCCCCAAATTGCAATTACTATCTCAAGTGAATGTTTAGCTAGTATACTCACGACTTGACCATTTTTGACTCCTTTTTCTCGTAACTTTCTTGCTAACTGATTAGATTTCTTATTTAATTCAAGATAAGTCATTGATCTATTAGCATGTTGAATTGCTATTTTTTCTGGTGTCTGTTTTACTTGTTCTTCAAATAATTCTTGAATAGTTTTTTCTTTCGGATACACAACAGCTGTATTGTTAAATTTCTCTAGCATAAACTTTTGCTCATCATCCGATAACAAAGATAATTCTTTTATCGATTGATCTTCATTACGTAAAACTTGTTCTATTAAAGCTAAAAACCTTTCATGCATACAATTGATTTGATCTTCTTCAAAATCCGCAACTTTATAATCATATTGAATTTCTAAACCTTCATCTGCCCATTCCTTAATAACTAACTGCAATGAATAGGCTTGGTAACCACTGTAAAACTCCACGTTTTCTAAAGAAAATCCATCAATAGTATTTTTAAGTTTTGTATTATAGTAATTCACACTATATTGAAATAAACCATCGTATCCTTTACTAGTCAATTGCAAGTCTTTTACCAATAAGTTATAAGGATAACGCTGGTGAAATAGACATTGTTTTATTTCATGATTTACTCTTTTAATGAAAGATAGAACACTCTCATCTTCATCCACATTTAATCGTAACGGCATTGTGCTAGTAAACATACCTACTATTTTCTTTTCTAGTACACCGGAACGATTTAGTACAGGAGATCCAATGATTATGTCTGATTGATCATACATTTTATGAATATAAATAAGCATAAAGGTTGAAAATAATGTATTCATAGATATTCTATGTTTTTGTATAAAAGACTGTAGAGCAACCGATTTTTCTTTTTCAATTAAAAATATCTTTCGTTTCCCTTCTAGAGAATGAGATGTTTTTGATAAAAAGAAATCTGGCAGATTCATAAATTTCTCATTCCAATAATTCTTATTTTTTACGTATCGAGGGGATTCCAGATATTTCTCCTCTGCTTGTAAATAAGACAGATAAGTAGATTCAACCGTATCATTTATATGCTCATCATTCTTTAACTTAGAGTAAAAATCGATAATTTGACTCGTCATAAGTTGGATTGTCCAACCATCAGCTATAATATGATGAAACTTAACAAAATAGGAGCTTTCTACATCACTTATTTTCAAGAGCACAAATTCAAACAGAGGGCCTCCTTCAAGGGGAATTTGTTTTTGAAATTCATCCTGGGCCCAGTTTCTAGCTTCTAAACTTGGATTATGATGATTAGAAAAATCAATTAAACGTATTGGTGTAGGTTCAAATGGTGATATATATTGGTGGGGTTCTCTATGTTGTTGAAAAATCCGTAGACGTAAACCATCATTTTTCTTAATGAATAATTGAATTGCTTTTTCTAAAATTGTAAAATTAATTTCCCCATTAATAAGAACCATCCCTCCGATGTTATACATAGATGTGTTTGGATAAATTTGTTCATTATACCAAACTCTTTTTTGTGGATGCGTAAGAGAATGCTTTACAATTGTTTGTTGCATATTTCCACTTCCCCTCTATCCACATCCGTTGGTGTTTCCGGAAATTGTATATTAATATAGTGAGGATAAGGATTTATATTCTCAAGATTATGTTCTAAAATTAATATTCCATTTTCGTTGCTAGTTTCCTTAAATCCAGCTAATCGGTACGTAACAAACATCATACGGTTACGGTCAGTCTGTCGAAACTCAGCCAAAAAGCGTTTACCTGCCTGTTTTGTCCTTTCCATTAGATATGTGAGGAGTATAGTACCAACGCCACGGGACATTACACGACAAGACATGAGAAGAAGTTTTAGGCAGTCGGCTTCCTCCGTCCTTTTTACAAGTGTTAAACCAATCTTCCCATAGGAGCCATATTTGTCTGATAACTCACAAACTAATAATAAATAATCTGGATGATTACGATAATAGTTTAATTCATCATAATCATAGGTAATACCAGTCGAATTTAATTGATTCGTACGTACTGTTAACTCCTCTGCACGCTGCAAATCTTCCTCACGAGCCTCACTAATCACAAAATTCATCCCAAGTGAAGCTAAAAATTCTTCTTTTGGGCCTTCATATTCTTCTTCATCCTTCGTTCTCTTAAGATTTTCTAAATACATCAGTCTTCGACGACGTGAATCTTCTGTAATTCTTTTTGGTTGTAGTCGTGGCAAGTCTAATAACGACTTATATTCATTTACATGTATACACAGAATATCATTATGAACACTCTGTACTTCTTCTAATTCAAAAGGTTGGTCATCAATGAACGCAAAAGTATCAATACCTATGTTTAAATTTTTTCTAATTTTCTCAATGGAACTAGATTTAGAGTTCCAATGAATCTCCGGATATAAAAAATACTCTTCTATTCCAAATTCCCGTAATTTAGCTATTGCATCTTCGTAGTTATTTTTACTAGCAACTGATTGCAGTATTCCACGTCGATCTAATTCACATATAATTTCATAAATTCCAGGTTTTAAAGTAACTGTACCACTCTCTAATAAAACACCATCCCAAATTGTACAATCTAAGTCCCAAACAACACATTTAATTTCCTTACTCATGATAATGCCTCCTTTGTTTTATTCATTTTCACAGTTCCCATCTCCATCACTATAAGCTTATCTGCCAAATGAAAATATTGATCGTCGTGAGTAATAGCAATAATACATTTACCCTTCGCTCGCATTTGAGGTAACAATTCTTCATAAAAGAAGCGTCTATAACCAGGATCTTGATCCGCTGCCCATTCATCAAATAAAAGTATAGGTCGATCTTCCAAATACGTAACCAGCAATGCCAACCTTTTCTTTTGTCCAGTTGATAGTTGCGTAGTAGTAAAGCGCCCATTCTCAATGCCAACCTTGTCACTCAGTTGGAGAAGTTCTAAATAATGATCGATTTCTGCTTTCATTCCTTCTGTATTAATTCCATATAGCCTATCAAAAACATGAAAATCACTCAGGATAGCTGAATAGTATTGATTCAATTCCTCTGGAGCTATTTCTTTTCCATTTAATAAAATGTTACCTTCATTAGGTTCATATAACCCAGTAATCAGTTTTGATAAAGTAGATTTTCCACTCCCATTACCACCAGCAATAAAGACTATTTCTCCAGAATTAAACTCCATGTCTATTGGACCAATACCAAAACCAGTAAAATCTCCATCTTTATTCTTATACTTATAACTTACATTTTGTAGCTGCAAACAAATTGGCACATCTAAGTACTCTTTTGTTGTCGCGATTTGCTCATTTGCCTTTATATGATCTACACTCTTCACCATTTGTTGAATACGTTGCCAAGAAATACGTACATTTACGAGCTGAGGGATACCGCCCAGTATTTCATTAACTGGACCTGTCATATACAGAAAAACGATTACATAGTTACTTATCGTCTCTTTCGGCATATTAACAAAAATTTCTGGAAATACGAAAACTACAATACCAATAACAAAAATGAATAATAGTTCTCCCAGAACAAACACATTTGCAAATTTAATATCTCCTATCGTTCGTTTAACACGATAGTTATTACAGCTTTCATTCATAACTTCTCGAAAATCGTTTCGTTTTCCAGTATGAAGCCTAAGCTCTTTGAAACCATGCCTTAGATCACCAATCAAACGAAAATATACATTCTGAATATCTCTTGTTTCATTCCAAACTTTATCTGCTTGTCGTCCGATCAAAGAATATACCCCTGCAGTAATAAAGATGATACACAAGGATAGTAAAAAGGCATACATATTCATTACACCAAGATAGAGAAAACAAAATAGTAACGTTAATAAACTTGTTCCAGCAGTAACTAATAGATTGAGAGAACGAGAGATAACTTCCGTATCGTTATTTAATGTCGCCTCTATTCGGCCCTTCTCAATCAACTCCAATTTGTAATAAGGAGTCTGTAACAACTTATCTGTTAATTCCATCCTTTTTTCATAAACTAGCTCGTTTGTATACGATACAATGCTAGTTCTAATAATACGTTGTGAAAAGATATACATAACGATTCCAAGTACAAAGTAAAACAACAAGCCATTTTCCAAATTATTTGATCTAACAAACGTTTCATTAATCACAAAAATGAGAAAGGCATTACCAAATCCTGATATTAATCCCAAAACAATTAAAGTCAAAAGCGACTTTCCCTTTTGTCTTGGAAAACAAAGATTTAAGAATGTATGGATAACATAGGCCAAACCCACCCCAGCAATTGCATATATTGCAAGTACAACAGTTGAAGGAGCCCAAACTTTTATAAATGTCCACGGAAGCCCTCCAAACAAGAGATTTGGTAGTTGATAAAGTGCATAAATCATTAGCCCATATATCGCAACAACTAATACCATATGTAACCATGTTTTTCCCGTTGGTAATATAAACTTTCTTTTTCTAAAAATAATCTCCCTGATTAAATGAAATAACATGACCAATAACGTTAGTAAACACAAAGATGAGATCACAAATAAGGCTGTTCCTAATTGATCCGTTTTCTTATATTCATCATAGAGTAACGGTTTAACTTCTTTATCTATCATCATATTTAAAAGACTGCTACCGATATAGTAAGTGTAATTACTATTCAGATTTGCTAATACTACGACCCCTATCTGTTCCTCATCACGGAAACCAATATACGATGAATAATTTGGGTTACTTCCACCATGTGAAATTTCCCCTCCACCACTTTGATAGACCTCCCATCCAGCTGCATATGAAGCTCCATTGCTATCTGGGGCAACCTTTCTATTCGCTTTATGAGAATCGTTAATCAATTCCTCCGGAAACATCCTAGGCTTTTCAACCCCAAGCTGTAATTTTAACCATCTTTCCATATCATTTATATTTGAAATAAAATATCCAGCCGGTGTATTCCCCCTATAATTAGGAGCGTCATAGGGTAATGATTGTAAGAAATTACGCTTGTAACCTTGGGCCATGTTATCTAATGGGGCCATCTCTCGTCCAGCGTATGTACTCAATAAATCCAACTTTGATAGCACATGATCTTGAACATATCTTTCAAATGATTGATTAGTTGCCTTCTCGATTACTAAGCCTAATAGATCGTAGTTAACCGTAGAATATTCAAAACTGCTACCCGGCTCTCGGTTTAGTCCTATTGGCATAACATTTCTAATCGTTTTCTCAATAGAATCTTTGCCATTGGTTATAGGAATATATCCAATGGCCTTTTCCGGTATTCCACTAGTATGGTGTAATAAGTCATAAAGTGTAATTTCATAAGGTTTTCCTTTATACTCCATTTCAAACCATGAAACATATTTAGTTAAAGAATCACTAAGTTTAATTTTCCCTTCTTTTTCTAGCTGCAATACAGCTAATGCCGTAAAAGCTTTTGAAGTAGAACCTAGCTCGAAAAGCGTCTCATTCGTAACTTGACGTTTTTTGTCTGTATTGGCATAGCCATAATTCTTCTTATAAATCGTTTCGTTTCCTTTTACAATTACTACTGAAAGTCCAAGAATACCCGCTTGAGATATTTGTTCTTCTATATGCTTCTGTATTTTCTTCTCATTAAACTGTACCGTTTCCTGTGCTTCCACCTGTCGATAAGGGAGTACTATTAAAGTCATTAAAATGATAAACTTCAACCATATGTTTAACTTCATATTTTTAGCCCTCTTTTAGTTAACTTGGATTAACTTTTCAATTTTCTTTTTAAATGGTTGCACAACATTTTGACCAATACGTTCAATTTCATGCTCACTAATCTGAGAAGTAATAAGAAAATAATTTGCCCCTATTTCCCAAAAATCAGTTAATGTCGAGATGACTTCCTCATAGCTACCAACAATAGAAATTGAATTAGATGGGTTAACTAAACTTAGACCTCCCCAAAGATGATCATCTATCCACATACTATCTTTTGTAATTAAATCTTTGTATCGGCGAAGTCCAATAGAATCTGCATTATCTAAAAATAGCTTAGTCATCCGCTTTAAGGCTGCTGGTGTTCTCTCAAGTAATTCATATGCTTCTTTATATGCTTCTTCCGAAGTCTCACGAGCAATGATGTCTACTAAAATAGCACCTGGAATTTTCTCGCGCCCATATTGCTTAGCGTAATTATTAACTGTTTGATAGTGTTCTCTAAGACTTTTGCGGTCTGTTGCATAAAGTATATAAGCATCACCATGCTCTGCAGCTACTCTCATTGCCTCCTCGGAGGACCCCGCTACAAAGTAGCGGGCACTTCGAGAGAGATCTTCCTTTGGATAAATATCACTATTTTCTACTTGATAAAACTCACCTTTATAGCTAGTTACTCCTCGTCTTAATTGTTGTAACAGCTCAATATATTCTTTTGTCCTAGCATATCGAACATGGTGCGGTTCTGGTAATCCATCACGCGCAAGGACAAGCGAGGCACTTCCAGTTACAATGTTAATATCTGCACGATTACCAATTAAACTATTTAAAGTATTCAATGCTTTTGCTGTTACGGTAGGAAGCATCTGGTTTGTATTTTGCGCAACCAAAATCTTTACAAACTCCGTATTCATTCCAATCATAGACGCTGCTATCATTGGATCAACAGATGTTGGTGCAATAGAAACCAATACCGAGTCAAAGTTATTCTTCTCAGCTCTTTTAGCTTGATTAACATATTCCTCTAGAAGTTCTTTTGTTTGTGGTGTTGGAATAACAGGTAATCCCCAGCAAAACTCAACTTTTGACGGAACTACTTCTTTATTAATCATGTTGTTCCCCTCCCTTTACTACTTTCTACTTTTTAAAGCAGATAATGTATTTTTCATAACCGATTTCGCTTTCAATAACTCTTTTTTATTTGTTAAATTGTTATTTACTTCTTGATTACTTAAATATTTAGCAAGAGATTTAATTGACGTATGCTCATAAAGAACAACTATAGGTAAGTCTCGTTTAAAGGCTTCTTTTAATTTCGCATTAATACGAACAAGATCTAAAGAACTCATTCCTAGATCGAAGAAATTATCGTAAATTCCTATTTCTTCGATTCCAAACATATCTTTTAATAATTCGTATAATTGTTGTTCAATTTCATTAGTTGGTGGTCTATACGTTGTGGAAACATCTGAACGATTCTGCTTTAATCTATTCTTACTTCCTTTTTCCAATAGTTCATTATAATAGTTGGCACCATTTAAAAGTTTCCAATGTAAATCTATTGGAGAAACCACGACTTGTTGTTGATTTCTATTGATAATACTACGGAATACTTTTAAACCCTCTTCTACAGTTACACCATCATGTAAGACACTTTCCATATCCATATTAAATTGCTTTGCCCATATTTCAGCCGACTTAAGTGACATACCCACCTCTTGCCAATCTGGCCAGTTAATAGCTACAGTGAACACTCCATCATGAGCCCGCTTATAAAACGCAAATGCATCTAAAAATTCATTCGCTGCATTATAACCACTCTGACCAAATTTCATATGATACGCCACATTACCAATTGATGAACATAGCACGAAGAAATCAATTGGTTCATCTTTTAATAAAGCATCGAGTACTAGTGTACCTTTAATTTTCGGAGCTAAAATTTTATTATTAGATTCTTTTTCACGATTCATCATAATACCTAGATAATCAGCGACACCTGCTGCATGAATTACACCATTAATAGAACCAAAACGAGATTTAGCCTTTTCAATTGCCTGTTTCATATCATCTTGATTGGAAACATCAGAACTTAGGATCATGTATTCTGCACCTTGAGACTCCATTGTCAACAAATCAGAAATAACTCGGCTTACACGCTCGTCTTTATTTTCTAAGTACTGTTCCCATTGATTACGAGGTGGGAACTCTGAGCGGCCAATCAATATAAGTTTGACATTTGGTACTCTATTAGCTAAATCTTTTGCAATTTCAAATCCAATTCCACCAAGTCCACCAGTAATTAAATAGACGCCACCCTCTCGTAATCTATCAATTTCTACATCTTCTTCCTCAAAAGGACTTTGAATAATCGTTTGCGCCCATCGATGACGTCCTCGATAAGCTACAACTATATCAGTAGAATCCACAAAACTCTCCATTAAACCCGCTTCTTCAAACATTTGTTGAGAATCTGTATCCATATCAATGGTACGACATTTTATATTTTGAAACTCAAGATTGCATATTTTTGAAAAGCCTAGAATTGTAGCTTGCTCTGGCTTTAAGTTCAGCTCTGTACCTGTAACTTCAAACATACGGTCAGTAAAAATGTTTAACTGTAATGCTCCCTCATAATTAATTTTCCCAATTGCTTGTGCAATATAGAGTAACGAATAATATCCTTCATCCATTGATCGTTCAATTCTCTCTTGATCGAGAATAACCTCATTAACTGGATTAAAGCTCCAAGCATGTATAATCTTATTTGGTAATAAATCTTTTTGTTCTAATTCTGAAAATAACATTTCATAATGCATTTTTTGAGATGGACATATCGTATATAAACCGTCGGATTTTTCAGAGAAAATACCACCTGTTTTAACTTCAATTACATCATGACCTTCTCTTTTTAATTTTTCTATCAGTCGATTGAATCGATTTAGATGATCATTGAAAATAAGCCATTTATATTTTTGTTCTTTCTTTATTTGTATCGATTTTAATGTTTTGCGTTCCCAAGAAGGCAAATAAAACCAGTCTTTAATATTAGCCTGTTTATTATGGCCTCTTGTTTCCTGAGTTAAACTCTGAGATTGAGTATTAAAAAATGGATCAGCTTTAAATCGTTTTTTCATGAAAGGATACGTTGGTAAATCTAATAACCTTTTATTCTCACTGTTATTAAAAGTATTCCAATTTATAGTTCCACCTTGCATCCATAACCGTCCCATTTGCTTGCATAAATGCTCGAAGTCATTTGATTTATCCAGAGGATGACGTAACATGTTTAAAGCCAATTGATCTTTACTTCTATTTAAATGTTTTAATACAAAAGTTGATAATGCATTACCTGGGCCAATCTCAAGGCAAATTACATTTTTCAAATGAAAAATTTCAGATAATCCCTTTGAAAATTGAACAGTACTTCGTAGATGCTGTGCCCAATAAGAAGGTGATGTGGCTTGATTTGCTGTAATCATTTCACCTGTAACATTAGATATATAAGGTATTTTAGGACTTGATAATTTTATATTTCCTACAGCTTGCTCAAATGCATCTAGAACTTCATCCATCATTCGAGAATGGAAAGCATGCGAAGTAAATAGACGCGTTGTCTTTACTCCATGATTTAAAAGTAATTCCTCAATCTTATTGATTGAAAGTACAGTGCCAGAAATTACTGAATATTGAGAGGAATTTACAGCTGCTATATCTACATCATCTGTTATATAGGTTTTTAATTCTTCAACAGATAAATTTACACTTAGCATAGCGCCTTCTGGTACGCTATTCATTAACTTCCCTCTAATCATTACTAAATGTAATGCATCTTCATAAGACATTACTTCTGCTAAACAAGCTGCTACAAACTCACCAATACTATGGCCAAACATGACCCTTGGATAAACTCCCCAATTCATTAGGAGCTTGGCTAATGCATATTCAATAGTGAATAGTAGAGGTTGCGTCATTGAAGTTCTATTTAACTGTTCAGTTGCTTTATCCTCTGTCTCCTTTGTAGGATACAAAATATTTTTCATGTCTATATCTAACCAATTTGAGAGTAAGGCTAAACCTTGATCAACGTGTTCACGAAATACAGGTTCATTTTCATATAAATCTCTACCCATATTGATATACTGTGATCCTTGACCTGAAAAAAGAAAGGCTAAAGGTCTACTCTCCATTGCGTTTGTTTTCTCTAGTCCCGTATCACCAAGTTTTTCTATGGCATCCTCTATTCCATTAGCAACTACAGCAGTTCTATATGGAAATTCACGACGACCTTTTTGTAATGTATAAGCTGTATCAGATAGTGATATCTCTGGATTCTCCTTCAAATGCAATAATAGATCGTTAGTAGCTTTATCTAAGGATTCCTCTGTTTTTGCTGAAACAGTTAATAAGTTCCAAGATTGTTTTTCAAAATTCTTAGCATTGTCAGGAACAGACCCTAACACTATATGTGCATTAGTTCCACCCATCCCAAACGAACTAACACCCGCTCTTCTTACCTCTTCTTTCCATGGGATAAGTTCCGTATTTACACGAAACGGATTTTTTCCAAAATCAATGCTAGGGTTTGGGTTATTATAATGAAGGCTCGGCGGAATTTTCTTGTTTTTCAAAGCTAAGACCGTCTTTATAAATCCTCCAACTCCTGCTGCAGCATCTAAATGTCCAATGTTCGTCTTCACTGATCCAATTAAAACTCTACCTGGTTCTTGCTTACCAAAAGCTAACTTCAATGCTTCTACTTCTATAGGATCACCTAGTTGCGTACCAGTCCCATGAGTTTCTATATATGAGATTTCTTCAGGCTTAACACCAGCTATTTCATGAGCCGATTTTATAACAGCAGCTTGTCCATCAACCCCTGGCGCTGTAAATCCAGCCTTATTGGACCCATCATTGTTTACTGCAGCTCCTTTAATAACTCCATGTATTAAATTTCCATCTCGAAGAGCGTCCTCCAACCTTTTCAGTACTACAATACCAGCACCATTTCCACCCACTGTTCCTTGAGCATCCTTATCAAAAGCTCGACAATGACCATCTGGTGAGAAAATCATACCATCTTCATATAAATATCCTGTTTTTGTTGGATAAGTTATACTTACTCCCCCGGCCAAAGCTATATCGCATCGTCCATCAATAAGATCTGCCCATGCGTTTTGAATAGCAACTAAGGAGGTAGAGCAAGCTGTTTGTACTGTAATCGCTGGTCCTTTTAGATTTAATTTATAAGCCAATCGAGTAGCAAAGAAATCTTTTTCATTTAACAACATTGCTTGGAAATCTTCTAATGTATTTGAAGATTCACTAGCAATAGAACGAAGCCAGTGGAAATTTGGTGATCCTCCAACATAAACTCCTGTATCCATATGAGAAGAATTAACCTCACCTGCTTGTTCTAGTGCTTCCCATGCGCATTCATGAAGTATTCGCAGTTGTGGATCCATCATTTCAGCTTCTTTTAGACTGTAATCAAAAAATTCATTATCAAATGCATCTACATCTTCTAAATACCCTTTAGATTTTATATAATTAGGTTTTTGAATCACTTCTTTTGGTATGCCCATCTCACTAAGTTCTTCATCTGTAAATGTACGAATGGATTCTATCCCTTGTTCTAAATTTGACCAGAATTGCTTAAGATTAGAAGCGCCTGGCATACGAACCGCCATACCAACCACTGCTACATCATTTTTATTCATAGATAAGAGATTTTCTTTCTTAACTTCTTCAAGTTGGTGTTCCATAGCATTATCACTTCTAAAATAGGAAGCTTGATCATGAACCGTTGGGTATCGGAATAACATAGGCATTGTAAGTTCTTTTTCAAACTTGCTTCGTAAACGAGAGAACAATCGAACCATTTTTAAGGAGTTCCCTCCAACATCAAAGAAATTATCATACAACCCTACTTTTTCTACCCCCAAAACTTCCTTCCAAACATCAGCTACCGTTGTTTCAAGCTCATCTAGTAAATCATTTGGTTGTACTAACTTAGTAGGCTTAGGTAAAGCACGACGATTAACTTTTCCATTCGTAGTTAATGGCATTTCACTTAAAAGTACAAAATACATAGGTATCATATACGAAGGTATTTTGTCAGTAAGATAATAACGTAATTCATTTTGAGATATATCTTGATCAGTTAGTATATAAGCACACAGTTCTTGTTCCTCTCCAAAAGCAATAGATAAAACTACCGCTTCCTTCACATCCGCATGCTGTTGTAAATGATGTTCTATTTCTCCTGTTTCAATTCGATAACCACGTATCTTCACTTGATGATCACTACGACCTATATACTCCATTTCGCCATTTTCAAGAATACGGACTAAATCTCCTGATCTATATAATCTTTCACTTGGATCATAAGGATTCTGTATAAAACGTTCGCTGTTTAGTTCAGGACGATTTAGATACCCCCGTGCAACTCCATACCCTCCAACATAAAGTTCCCCTTGCATTCCCTTAGGTGTAGGATTCATATGTTTGTCAAATACATAGCACGAATACGTAGGAAGAGGCACGCCTATAGCACTAAGATTACTGTGCATTTCTTTTTCTCCAATTTCCTTATAAGTAACATGTACTGTTGTCTCAGTTATTCCATACATATTTACTATGACCGTATTAGGTGAACGCTTAAACCAACTTTGCAGTAAACCTGGCTTCAACATTTCCCCTCCAAATGTAATTAACCTAATTTTAAAAGCAAGTTTAGGCATCTCTTCAACTACTTGTTGAAAAACATAGAATGCAGATGGAGTTTGATTCAATACCGTTACTCCCTCATCTGCAATCAACTGAGCAAGTTTATACGTATCACGGATTGTTTCTTTTGTTGCCAGGACAAGACGTCCACCATAAGTAAGTGATCCAAATATCTCCCAAACTGACATATCAAAACAGAAAGAATGAAATAGTAACCACACATCATTACTAGAGAATTTAAAACTATTTGGTTGATGCATGACAAGTTGTATTACATTACTATGTTCAATCATAACCCCTTTAGGACGTCCTGTTGTTCCAGAAGTATAAATGACATATGCTAAATTATTTGGGGCAACATCTACTCTCTCGAAATCTTGCATAGGTGTCTCATTGAGTTCTTCAATAAAAAGCTTTGTGCTATCAAATATAACTTTATCCTCAAATAAATTTGAGGTTATTATTACATTTGAACCACTATCTTGAAGAATAAAATCAATGCGTTCCTGCGGATAATCAGGATCAATTGGAACATAAGCCCCACCTGCTTTTAAAATACCAAGTAGAGAGATAATCATATTAAATGAGTAATCCAACATTACAGCTACTGGCGAATCTAAAGTTACACCTTCTTTTAGAAGAGCAAATGCCACTTTATCCGCAAGCTCATTCAATTCTCCATAAGTCATCTCACTATTCTCAAATGTAAGTGCCACTCTCTCAGGATGCTTTTCAGCTTGCATCTCAATTAATTGATGAAGTGTTGTGTGTGGGAATGTAGCACTTTGATTTTGACCACCTTGAAGCAAAAACTTTTCTTCTGCCTCATCTAACATCTTAAGAGTTTGTATTGGTTGTCCTTCATCTAAAAGCATTGAATCTAATAGTTGTATAAAATGGTTAGTTATACTGGTAATAATGGATTCATCAAATAGATCTTCAGGCCACATCATTGCAAGTTTAATAGAATCGAAACACTCTATTGATACAGTTAAATCATAGTTGGTCATTTCATTTACTTCATAACCTGAAATTCTTACACTTTCATCAATTTCTTTCAGCTTTTCTATATCAAGAGGGTAATTCTCAACTACCATAATAGTGTCAAATGACACGTTTAAATCAACAATAGGAGTCGTTTCATATTCAGTTCTTCTTTGGACATCACTTTGAATTCTTTGTAAAAGATCTGAAACAGTCATTCTCCCATCAGCACTTACACGAAGTGGTGGTGTATTAATAAATAAACCTACCATTTCACTCAGACCATGCATTGGAATTGAACGCCCGGATACTGTTGTACCGAATATTACGTCCTCTGAATTTTTGTACCTTTGTAATAATAGACCCCAGGCTGTATAAAATAATGTAGCCAATGTTACACCTTGATTACTTGCAAAACTTCGAAATCTATCACTTTGCTCTTTATCTATCTCTTTTACATATGTTTTTGCTTTTTTTAGTTGATTAGAATTTTTATTGGATAAATTTATTTGTTCAGTTAATTCATTTAAATATTGTTCCCAAAAAAGCTTTTGTTTTGATTTATCTTGTTTTTGTTGCCATAGTATATATTCTTTAAATTTCTTTTTATTTATAGATGATGGTACATCTCCCTTTATTAACTCTCGATATACCTTAATAAACTCTTGTAAAATAATACTATTACTCCAACCATCAAACAAAATATGATGATGACGTAAAACCATTTCATATTCGCCTTCGTTCAAATGGCACAGTTCGATAGAAAAGGGAACTGTTTGTAAATCAAAGCTTTCTGTATCATTAGATACTTTGCCATCACTATAAATAATGTTCGGAGTATGCTCTTTTAGTATAAGTTGTACAGGTTGTTTAACTTTTTCCCATCGAAAAATTGTACGCAGCATTTCATTTTCCCGCGTTACATAATTCCACGCCTCTTCAAACTTTGGAATATTAATTTTTCCAGTTAAGCAAAGTCGAAGTTCTTCATGATATAGCTTTCCTTCGGATTCTTTCAAATAATGATAAAGAATACCTTCCTGCACTGGTGTAAGGGCGATTACATCTTCAATATCTTCTTTATGAATCTTTACTGCTTTCCTCATTAACAGAACCTCCTACAAGTGTGGTATGGTGTGAATATTTATCGGAACCTAATAAGGCAAGTGCTTTTCTATCTATCTTTCCGCTATCCGTTAATGGCATTTCATTTACACGTACAAAACGGTTAGGTATCATATAATCTGGTAAAAATAAGCGAAGATATTTTTTTAACCTCTCTAACTCAATATCATTTTCTGACTCATAGAAAGCTATTAACTTAACTACCATCTCTGATTCTTGTCTTACAATTACCGCACATTGTAAAACTCCTTCACAAGACATTAAACACGATTCTATTTCCCCTAACTCAATACGAAGCCCATTAACTTTAACTTGAAAATCAATTCTTCCATGAAACTCAATATTCCCATCCGATCTTATTAAAGCTAAGTCACCAGTTTTATATATACGGGTATCAAGGGAATATTGTACAAACTTTTCTGCCGTTAATTGCGGCCTATTTACATATCCACGTGCTAATCCTATACCTGAGATACATAATTCTCCTATATGGCCTTCAGGAAGTTTATTACCATATTTATCAACAACAAACATCTCGATATTCTTAATTGGTCGCCCTATTGGAACGCTCCCTTCTGTAATCTCATGTGTCGGACAATCATAAGCAGTCACATCAATGGTTGCTTCAGTAGGTCCGTACAGATTAGTAAGAAGTGTACCATTAGAGAAATTTAGCAACTTATTAAAACGGTTTACATGTTGAGACAGTAGTGCCTCACCACTAACAAATACTTGTTTCAACGATTTTATTCGGTTAGTTTCACCTGTCACATCAAGATAGTGTAAAAATGCACTTAACATAGATGGTACAAAATGCATAATTGTCACGTCATTACTTTCAGTTGTCTCAATAATAGCCTGTGGAAACTTCTCCATCCCCGGCGCAAGAATACATACTTTGGCTCCAACTATGGCCCACCAGAACATCTCCCATACGGATACATCAAATGTATAAGGGGTCTTTTGTAATATAGTATCCTTTGAACTAATTGGATAAGCCTCTTGCATCCACTCAATTCGATTTATTAAGGCCGAATGCTCAATCATAACACCCTTAGGTTTTCCGGTTGAACCGGAAGTGTATATTACGTACACAAGATCAGAGGGTTTGTTAATACACTCTAGATTTTCACTCTTTCCTTCATAGGAAATCGAATCTAAAGCCAACATATCAGCCTTCAAACTATCTTGAAAACGATGTAGGATTTGCTTTTGCGTAAGTATTAATTTAGCACCGCTATCTTCTATAATGAATTGTAATCGTGATGATGGATGATTCGGGGAAAGCGGAAGATATGCTCCGCCCGCTTTCAATATCCCGAAAATTCCGACAACCATTTCGATAGATCGCTCTACCATAATACCTACAACTGTATCTGGACCAACTCCACCTTCACGTAAAAGACGAGCTAATTGGTTACTTTTTTCATTTAATTCCTTATAGGTTAATGTTTCTTTTTTAAAGATAACAGCAACCTCATCTGGCGTACGGACTACTTGTTCTTCAAACAGCTTTTGTATACATGTACTCATCCGGGGTGTATCTCTCCTTTAGTTACAGGTATTTTTTCAATGGCACGTTTCGCTTTTTTAGCAAATCCCTTACCAAGTAATAGCTGATGAATCTGATTACTCCCCTCAACGATCTCCATTGTTTTGGAATCTCTAAAGCACCTTGATATTGAATAATTATCATTACAACCAAGTGCTCCCATAATCTGTACAGCATTCGTTGAATGCCTTGTACCTGAGCGCGATGCAAAATATTTTGCAATCATAATCTTTTCAGTAGCATCAGCTCGATGTTCATTTTTGGCCTTACAAGCTTCTAAACTAAGGAGTATAGAAGCTTCTAAATCTACTCCCATATCCGTAATCATATGTGAAATCATGCCATGATCAATTAGAGAGTTACCAAATGCACTTCTATGTAATACATGATTCCCACAGATTTCTAAACAAGTACGTAATACACCAAGAGCAGCAAAGGCAATTGAAATACGCCCAAATTCTAAAGCATACGGTGCAAGGTAAGTAAAAGCAAATCCTGGTCTACCAATGATATTTTCTAAAGGTATTTCTACATTATTGAATTCAATTTCTGCCAAATATGCAGCTTTAAATCCAAGCATGTCTCTTATATGAGTAACATTTACACCCGCACTATCTTTTGGTACTAAACAGGCAACTGGTTGTTCACCATTTAGTTTTCCAAATACCAAAAACACATCAGCAGCTGCACCAAAAGTGATCCACTTCTTCACTCCATTAAGTATTAATTTATCCCCGTGTTGATCGAAGTTCGTTTTAATCATATTTAAATCTGATCCTGCTCCAGGTTCAGTAAGGGCTAATGCAGCTATTTGATTACCAGATGCAAGTAATGGTAACCACTGATTTTTTTGATTTTCTGTTCCCCATTTTAAAATCGTTTCTGTTACCATCGTATGGACATTAAATAATCCCGAAAGAGAGACACTACCTCTTGCTATTGCTTCAGTAAATAACCCATACGTTACATAATCCCATTCTAATCCACCATACTCTGCTGGAAGTGTTCCACCTAAATAACCATTTTTAGCACAAGTCTTTATTATGTCTGATGGAATGCCCTGTTCAATCTCCCAACTATTAGCGTAAGGTTCTATATTTTCATAAACAAAATCCGAAAAATTCTGATACATTTTATATTGAGATGGCTCTAAGTATTGTTTCATGTCCATTACCGAACCATTTGCTTATTTCTTATAAAATTACCAATAGAATTTACAGACTTATAGTTATCCATATCTAAGTCATCCATAGTTACCTTTATGGCAAATTCTTTTTCAAGAAAAGTCATCAATTGGATTGCAAATAAAGAATTAACTAATCCTTCTTCAAAAATCTCAGTATCATCATTAAATTCAATACCTACATGATCTTGAATATACATATGAATAATTTGTTCTAAATTTTTATCTTGCATTTTATACACCCCTATTTGTAATTTTTAATTTTAATAAGCGTAAAAACCTTTACCACTCTTTCTGCCACATTCACCTGCATCTACCATCTTTTTAAGTAATGGACAACATCTAAACTTTGGATCTTGATATTCCTCATAAAGTACATTTAATGAATGTAATACTGTATCTAACCCAATTAAATCTGCTGTTTCTAATGGACCCATTGTGTGTCCAAAGCATTTTTTAAATATATCGTCTACCTGTTTAGGTGTTGCTACACCATCCATTACGACCCAAGCCGATTCATTCATGAATAAGTGGGAGATACGGTTAGAAACAAACCCAGTCTGATCATTAACCACAATTGCATCTTTATCTAATTGTTTGAGGAAAGATTGAGCTTTTTCGACCGTTTCATCTGAAGTTAAATACCCTCTAATAACTTCTATAGATGGTTTCATATATACCGGATTCATAAAATGCATTCCTATTATTTTATCTGGACGCTTTGTTACTCCTCCTACTTTTGTTATTGAGATACAAGACGTATTGACTCCAAAAATTGTATCCTTTTTACATATCTCATCTAATCTTCTATAGATCGGCTCTTTAATTTGCCAGTTTTCTGGAACATTTTCTACTATATAATCACATTCAGCCACTTCATCAAGATTAGTAGAGCTACTTATTAACGAAAGTACTTCTTCCTTATGCATTCTAGGAAATGCTTTATTAATTAGAGGAGCAAAGCGAACTGTCTCTAATATTTTCTCTTCCGCTATTTCTAACTGCTCTTCTGTAACATCAATTAATACCGTTTCTAGACCATGCAGTACTAAATCTACTGCCATGCCGATCCCCATTGTTCCAGCACCTACAATACCAATTTTCTTGAACATTTATCCATCATCGCTCCCTTAATATATTTATAATTTATATCTAAAAACTTTTACATTGAAGAACTCTTTGCAGGTAACGTTTTTGTTCTCTCTCTTTAATCTGTTTTTCAGTAAGTGCTGTTTTCATCATTTGGATTGCTTCTTCTACATCACTTTTCTCCACTGAATACCCCGAATTAATTTTTTCTTCCAATTGACTTTGGACCTTTTGAAATGGGAGTACTACCTTTTTCTGATAATCACTTAAATCTGTATTATAATTTTTTGTACTTACAACTACAGTTAAACACCCTGATATAACTTCTTCATAATCAGATTCTTGTAATGTAAAAGAATTTTTTGTATTTAGGATATCTTTCTCCCTTTCATAATTACATGTCGATATAGCAGGGTTAATAGCTTGCAGAAGATACTTCAAGACTTCCTTTGGTCCCATTTCAATAGCTTTCATAGACCCTTGATTCATTAGATAGTGAATCATGTCCAACCATTTCACAGGCTTTATTAATTGTAAGTAAAGGTTTTCTCTTATATTTTCTACACCTTTATACATTGAACTATCATGATTCGCTATGACAGGTACTAATGGCTGTTTCATATCTATATTTTCTAGTACACTCTTATATTTTTCAGCAGCAGGTTGCATCATAGGAGAATGAAATGGCCCACTTAATTTAAGGGGGATTGCAATTCCCCCATGCTCTACTACCATTTCACAAGCTAACTGAACCGCAGAGTTTGTACCAGAAATTGATGTTTTATTTGGAGTGTCATAAGCCGATATATATACTTCCTGTCCCTTGGTTGACAATTCTGAACAAATACCTTCAACAATTTCTGGAGCAAGATTGTTAACCCATGCCATAGTTCCATCTATAGTCAATGCATAGCTACTCAAAATCGTACTACGTTCTTGTACTAATTTTAAGGTATCTGAAAATGCAATTGCTCCAGAAGCACATAGAGCTGTATATTCTCCCAAAGAATATCCAATCATTGCCTCTGGTTTATTGCCTATTTCCTGTTCAAAAACTCGAAAAGCTGCCATGCTAGTTGTTACTAAAGCAGTCTGTGAATTTTGTAACTTTTCAAGGTCAGCTTTGTATATCTTCTCCATACAAAGGGAAGCCATGTCTATTTTTAGAGTGTCACTTGCTTCTTCAAATATCTCACGTGCTACAGGGAAGTTTTCATAAAGGTACTTACCCATTCCAGAATAATGGGATCCTACGCCAGGAAACATAAATACAATATTCATCTTTTTATCTCCCTTTTTTTCATCTTAAGCTATCTTCAACTCTATCTAATAAAGCTCGTCCCTCTTCAGTTTTTCTTAAATTCACTAAATCAACTACATAGCGAATATCTGATACATCATTCCATCCTAAATCCAGTGCAAGATTCATATGCTTTAACGAAAGATCAATTCTATCAATTAATGAATAACCACATGAAAGTAAAAAGTGATGCCATGCATTTAAATCTCCTACAGTACGAGCTTTTTGTACAAACTCACTAGCTTTATTAAAATCTGAATAGTATCTTAGTTGATGGTATGCGGTAAAAACGAAATTATCTAATTCGTTATAAGGAAACACATAAGCTGTATAGGTTTGAAGATTTGTGAATCCAACTTTTCCCGCTAGTTTAATAGATGGAATACGAAAATCCTCTGTCTTCCAATGTGGTGTTCTTCCTTGTTTTAAACAGTCATCCAAGAATGCTCTTGCAGCCAACCAAGCATACCCTTTACCTCGCTGGAATAAATCATAAGTGTTAATTCCAATTTCCACATCAGTATCTGTCGCAAAAACCGATAAGCAACTAGTTACAACTTGTTCATGTACCATTACTACATAACCAAATCCATTTCGAATGAAATCCTGAGTTGACTCCCAAAAATCAACAATATCATCCCGTACCATTGCGAACTTTTTATCTGATAACATGTCGATTGTAATACGTTCCACCGTTACCTCATCAGGCATATTAGGTTTAGATAACTTATTATAAGACTCCGGATCAAAAGTAAATGTTACTCGAGTGTAAGGTTTAGGAATAAACATTTGCAATTGTTCCTCGACAACCTGTTTCCATTTTGATTCGGGTAATAATTCAACCTGAAAAAAGTCATCCCCTATCTGCTGAGCCTCAGGTGCAATTACTTCTTTAATAAAAGTTGGTAGACTTGAAACAAAATTACTTGTAGGATCACCTAATAAATAAAAAATTTCTTGTTCTGCCCATACAAGTGCACATCTAGGGTTATTAGGATTATCCACATAAATATGTCCCTTATTGTAACCATGAGCTATACCATTCAGTATTGGATGGTTCTTATAATCAACGAGAAGTGGAGATATTTGTTTGAATTCATCCTTTTCTTTTACCAATTCATAAATCATATTCTTAAAAGTCCTCCCTTTTGAGAACAAGTGTGAAGTGCATGCTGCGCAATAATTGGCTGAAGTACCTGCGAGGTACCTTCAATAATTTCTAAAACCTTTGCTTCCCTAAATAAACGCTCAACAGGATATTCTCTTGAAAACCCGTTTCCACCAAACACTTGGACAGCGTTTGTGGCTACCTTCATAGCCATCTTTGAGGCAAAATATTTTGCAATGGTTGTTTCAATTACAGCATCAGTATGTCTATCCTGACGCTTTTTCCCAGCCTCTTGGCATAACGAACGAGCTGCTTTTATATTTACACTTGCTTCTGCTAAAATTGTTTGAATTGCTTCATATTCACATATATATTTATTTCCTTGTTTTCTTCTTCTTGAATAAGCTACCATTGCTTCTAGTGCTTCTTGAGCAATGGCTACTCCCGCCCAGGCAATACTATATCTACCATGATCAAGAGCTGTGTTAACTACATAACTCCATCCACCCCCAATTGGTCCTAACAAATTTTCAGCTGGTACCTTTACATCTTGCAAATGAATCTCAGCTATATGCGAGGAATTACTTGCTAACAGTTTACTCATTTTATTTGTAGAAACACCCGTCATTGACCGTTCAACAATAAAAGCGCTAACTTTTCCCTCACTAGACGCAAAAACTAAAAAACAATCCGCAATGTCAGCAAAAGAAATCCATTTTTTGTGCCCATTAAGAATAAAATGATCATTAACTTGTTTATAGGAAGTTCCAACAGCTTTTGCATCAGAACCAACCTCTGGCTCAGTTAGGGCAAATGAAAATAATAGGTTCCCCTTTGCCATCTCAGGTAACCATTTTCTCTTTTGCTCTTCAGTCCCCCACCTTTTAATTGACTCCCCTACTAAAGATACATGAACTGTAAGTAATTCACGAACCGAATTACAAGCTTTACCAATGATTTCAGTAAGACGACCATAATCTAAAGAATCAAGAGAAAGCCCACCATATTCTTTTGGTATCGTTGCACCCAATACACCATAACTTGAGATTTCTTGTATCACATCATAGGGAAGCTCTTCATTACTTTCAAACTCACTTGCTCGAGGCCGAAGGTTCTTTTCCGCAAACTCATCAACTACTCCCAGAATCTCTTCTGCATTACTCATACTGTGAAATTCCCATTCTTCTTTTTGTTAATTAGATCAACCATATTACTAATAGTAGAAAAGTTAATAATATCAAGTTCATCATTATCTACTACTATATCAAACTCCGTTTCTATGAAATTTAACATTTGCATAGCAAAGAGCGAATTTACATAACCTTTTTCAAATATGTTGTCATCATTAGCAACAATAGTCTCCTCTGCATTAAAAATAATAAGATTTTTTTTAATGTATTGACGTATTTTTTCATGATTATCCATGTAATTACTCCTTCTGAGACCTGGGAAATCAATTAACCTATATCCCAATTAAAATCAGTCTCTATTTTTATTTTTTCTTTCTCCTGAGTCGCAGATAAAACAAGTTCTTTTTCCTCACTTGTTAACATTTGAATATCTTTTAGACTAACATTAGGATGAGTTGTTATTTCTTCTAATAGAAGGTTAAATCGCCGTCCAAATTCTACTATTGTTGATTTATGAAATAAAGATGTAGCATATTCAAAAGTGAATTCATATATATCTTTATTTTCTTCAGCAATAAGAGTTAAATCAAACTTACTTGTTAGTGTATCTGTGTTTGTTTCCGTGCTAATTTCTAATCCATCCACAACTGTATGTTTTTCATCCGAATTTTGTAATACAAACATGACATCAAATAAAGCACTTCGGCTTAAGTCTCTAGAAAGATCTAATTTTTCCACTAATTGATCAAATGGATACACCTGATGTTCGAAAGCTTCTAACGTATCGTTTTTCACTTTTTTCAAGTGATTAATAAAAGATTGATCTGGATTTATTTGATAACGTAATGCAATCGTATTTACAAACAGCCCCATAAGAGGTAACAGATCAGCATGCGGCCTACCTGCAACTGGTGATCCTATAATGACATCCTTTTGTTCCCCATGCTTGTACAGAAAAATAGTGAAGGTAGCCATAAGTAACATAAAAGGTGTCGTATCAGTTTCTAGTGCTATTTTTTTTATTTTCCGAGTAATTTCCTTGTTTACTTGGAAATTATATTGTTCACCCTCAAAACTCTTTACAGGTGGCCGACCTCGATCATATGGTAATTCAAGAACTGGTATATCCCCTGAGAATAATTCTTCCCAGTATTTCTCATGGATATCAAATTCTTTAGAAGATAATAGTTTTTGTTCCCACACAGCATAATCTTTATATTGCAAACGATTTTCCGGCAATGTTTCCCCAGCATATAGGGCCTTAAAATCATGCATAAAGATACTTAAAGACACGCCATCTGTTATGATGTGATGAAGGTCAATTACAAGTAAATAACTATGATCTTTTAGCTCCTTTAGTCCAGCCCGCATTAACGGAACCTTAGAAAGATTAAATGGTTGCAACCATTCTTTATACTTTCCCTTTATCATTTCTAGCTCAAATGTTACCTGTTCTAATACTCTCTGTACTAACTGATCTCCCTGCCACTCAAACTGTGTTCTGAGTATTTCATGGCGTTTAATAAGCTTTTCAAAGACTAATTCTATCCTTTTCCGGTCCACCGTTCCTTTAAGAATAAAACAACTTGGTACATTGTATGTCATCTGTGCCCCATCCATCTCTTGTAATAACATCATTCTTTTTTGAGTCGATGAAACCGGGTATACCTCAGATTCCGGTACTATTTCTATATCTTGCAGCCTATTTTCTTTTGAATTTTTAATAAAATGACTTAAAGTGCTTATTGTTGGATACTCAAAAAGATTTGCCAATGATAATTGCACGTTAAATTCTTTCCATATTTTAGCGTTGATTACAGTAGCATGAAGGGAATGACCACCAAGTGCGAAAAAATTATCTTCCACACCAATACAAGGATTACCTATAACTTCTTTCCATATATCAACTAGCTTTCTCTCCATATCATCGAGTGGTTTTACATAATTAGTAGTCTCCATCAATGGAGAAGAATCTATAATTACATTCTTTGTATTACCTTCTATAACAGAAAAAAGAAATATCATTATTTGTTCAGCTAAATTTTGCTCGTATTCTGCAGCATGGTGAATTTTATCTGAAATGTTTACTATTCCTTCTTTAGTTACTGATTTTGTTAAGTGCATTTTTATCAATGATCCACGAATTACTCCCCAATTGGCAGCTGCTGTCTTCATAGATTCAGCGATAGTTTGGAAGTACGAGTGATAACGCTCACCAAGAAACGAAAGCATTTTTGAAAACTTCACTCGGCCATCTACAACTTGACCTAAATGTGAGAATAACGGAACATCATTAAAGTCTAAATATCCATCTGTCTCTTTATTTAAATCAAACCTACTTATTAGTTTCGTAGCAAAAAGGTGCATTTGTGAAAAAATATGTTTTTCATCTTTTATATGTTTTATCCAATTTGACAAATCGGTTGTAATCGATTGTATGTCTGTGATTTCATCTTCAGTAACTTTTAAAGTACTTACTTTTTGATAACCCTTATGAAAAAGTTCTGTTGAAAGTTGTGCATTTTTAACCATAAAATATGGATCGGTAATAATTAAACAGTCTTCTTCGGGCTCATATCCTACAATAACAAATGAATGAACAATATGATTTTTTAGATAATTCTCATCCCAAGGAAGCCAGTATGCATTCATGGTTACCACCACAGGAAATCCCGAGTATAATTGTTCTAATATAATTTCAAATCCTTCATCGGATGAATCTGTATCAAATATAGTACTTTTTATACCATGATATTTTTCTAAATCACTTACAAAATAACCAGACTCTGTATATAAACCATCCCCTAGATTTCCATTATCGACAGGAGAAAAACCAAAATCCCATAATCTAGCGTACATTAAATAATGTTTACGCTTAAACCAATTAGCTAACGTAGCAATTACATCATCAATACAATTCTGTTCAGAACTTTTACAAGGCTCTACATCATATAAGATTGAAGAAGTATAATTTCCCATTTACTCACCTCTATATTTTTACCAACAGGAAAAACTATTGTAATTTGGTTATTTCTCTATACTAAGTTGACAGAGATATGTATATCTTCTTTAAAAAGCTATCCATTATTATTAACGCATTTCATATAAAGAATCTTATTTCTCGAATCACTTTTTTATTTTAATCATTCTATAATAGGGAGGAGAATTCCCTAACTCATAGTCACCAGAATAAACACTAACATTCTAGAAAGCTAAGAGGGAAAGCTCCTTTAATCCCACAGTATAGCAAGTGTGAATTTAAACTCTTAAAAGTCGTGTTTACAATATGAAGTAATACTAATTATTTTTCTTTTCTGCTATATAAGCAGCTAGTTGTTTAATATTGCGTTTTGTATATGCGACTAAGTCGTCCGTATTAAGATTCTCATTTTCTAAAGCAAGATCAAGCTCAATAGCTAGTAGAGAATTTCCTCCTAAGTCAAAGAAATCATCCTCTACACCGACAGCTTCAATCTTCAATATACTTTTCCATATTTCAACCAAACGAGATTCTAACTCATTACTAGGAGACATCATACTCTCCTCCTCATTCTTAGGTAAAGATCTAGGTGAAGGTAAGGAATGTCGATCAACCTTTCCACTTGGTGTTAATGGTATGTTTTCAACTTCAACAAAGAAAGTAGGTATCATATAACTCGGAACTAATTTCGCAAGATGCAATTTCAAATCAGAAATGGATACAAGTGATTTTGCTACGAAATAAGCTACAAGTTTTTTCTGCCCATCTTCATCTTGAATGTCTACTATCACTGCTTCTTTAATTGCATGATGTGAAGATAAAGCATCTAAAATTTCCCCTGGCTCAATTCGATATCCTCTAATTTTTAATTGTTCATCATTTCTACCGAGGAATTCTATATTCCCATCAGGTAACCAGCGTGAAAGATCTCCTGTCCTGTACATTTTCTCCCCTTTTACAAATGGGTCTGGTAAAAACTTTTCTTCAGTTAATCTCATTTGATTTACATATCCTCTTGCAAGCCCTTCTCCCGCAATATACAGCTCTCCTACCGCGCCAATAGGCTGAAGTCTCTGTTTTTGATTAAGTATATAAAGCCTTACATTCGGAATAGGCTTTCCAATAGGAATAGTATTATAGTTTTCACTTTCTTGAAGTGAAAACGTACTTGCGATAACTGTCGCCTCAGTAGGACCATACATATTTTCTATTTGAGTCGATAGTCGATGCTTTTTAAACTTATTAACCACCTCATGTGTCAAAGCTTCACCCGCAAGTAATATATACTTCACTTTATTTAAAACCTGGCAATTTTCATTATTAAGTGTATTTACGAAAGCTCTAAACATAGACGGTACAAAATTTAATAATTTCACATCATATTTATCTATAGTTCTTAAAATTGCTCTTGGGTTTCGATGTTCCCCATTGTCCATTATTACTAATTTACTACCTACTATGGTCCACCCAAACAACTCTAAAACAGATACATCAAATATATAAGGTGTCTTCAGTAAATACGTATCTGATTCATCCATAGGATATAAATGAGACATTGAAAATAAGAAATTCACAATACTACAATGTTCAATCATGACTCCTTTTGGTCTACCTGTAGAACCGGAGGTGTATAAAATATAAGCTAAGTTATTTGGTTTTCCAGTAACCTTCAGGTTGCTTGTATCACCAACGTACAAATTTTCTTGCTTTAAATCAATAATCTCTCCTACAAATGGAATTTCACCTACGTATTTAGATTCTGTAAGTACAAATTGAGGATTACAATCCTCTAAAATATGTTCCATTCGACGCTTTGGATATTCAGGATCAATTGGTACATATGCAGCTCCAGATTTTAGCGCAGCAAATATAGCTATAATCATTTCTACGGATCTTTCCACAACGATACCAATTTTAGTTTCCTGATCTACACCTTTTTGTCTAAGAATACGAGCAAGCTGGTTTGCTCGATTATTGATATACGAATAACTGTACGGTATATCATTTGAAATAACTGCGATTTCTTCTGGTTTATTTTCAACCTGATCCTCAAAAAATTGATGAACTAATTTACCCTGAGTAAAATCTAATTTTGTATTATTAAGTTCATTTAACATCCTTGTGGATTCACTTTTACTTAAAACATTAACGTCTTCAATTTTCGCTTCAGGATTAGCTACCATCCACTCTAGCGTATTTATAAAATGCATCATAAACCGCTCTATAGTTTGCGGATAATATAGTCCTGTCGCGTATTCCAATTCTAATCGCAGACCCTCTTCTTCCGGAAATACTTCTATACTCATATCTACCTTTGAAGCTTGATGCTTAATTTCGTATGATTTAAATGTAATATCTTTTATTTTTTCTGATGTTCTTCCGATATTCTGCATTACTAACATGACATCAAATACAGGATTTCGATTAGTATGATAAGCCATGTCTAACTTATTTACTAACTCATCAAATGGGTATTCTTGATATTGAAATGCTTCTAGCGCATTTTCTTTTACTTCATTTAAGAATTGAATTATCGTCTTTTCCGCTTTAGGATGATTTCTCATAGGTAGAGTATTTACAAACATACCTATGATAGGCTCAAGATCATGATGAATTCTTCCTGCAATTGGAGAACCTACTATAATATCTTCCTGTTGCGTATACACATGCAATACTATATTTAGTGACGAAAGAAGTACCATATATAAAGTAGCTTCTCTTTCATCCGCAAAGGATTTTAATTTATTAGAAAGTTCAGGTGTTAGATGGAATACTAATCTATCACCTTCAAAAGTTTGATTTAGCCCACGTGGCTTATCGGTTGGGAACATAAGAATTGGTAACTCACCTTTAAACTTATCTACCCAATACTCTTCAATTTCTTTCAGCCCTTCATCATGTAAACGGTTGGTTTGCCAATTGGCATAATCTTTGTATTGTATTTTTATAGGCACTAAGGCTTTGCCTGAATATAAATCTATAAACTCTTTTTCTAACTTCGCTAAAGATACTCCATCTGCTATTATGTGATGAAGATCAAAAAGTAACAGGTATTGATTGAATTCTAATTTCATTAAACCGACGCGCATAAGTGGAGCCCTATCTAACTGAAAAGGACGAACAAATTCCTGTATTAACTCTTCAATTGTTGATCTATCAGATTTATATAAATGTTCAATTCTAATATCTAAACTATCATGAATAAATTGAACTGGTTCACCTTTAATAAATTGGAATGAAGTTCTTAATGATTCATGACGTTCCACTAATTCTTTGACACATTGTTCTGCCTTTATAAAATCAAACTCACCTTCTATTAACATTGCACCTGGTATATTGTAGGCAGTTCCTATTCCAGCAAAGCGGTTTAATATATATAATCTTTTTTGTGAGGAAGAAGCTTGATAAAATTCTGTATCAGGTACGATCTCAATTTGAGAATAATTTTTCTTCCCTTCATATTTCTCTATATAATCCGCTAATAGCATAATTGTAGGCCTTTGAAACATTTCACGTATAGGTACATCTACACCTAAACGTTTATATATGTGTGAAACAACAGAAGTAATTTGTAATGAATTACCTCCTAATTCGAAAAAGTTATCATTCACACCTATTTTCTCTATTCCAAGTACTACTTTCCATATCTCAGAGAGCATTTGTTCAATTTCATTACGTGGTTCAATAAATAAAGCTGTGGATTGCTCCCAAATTGGATCTGGAAGAGCTTTCCGATCTATTTTACCGTTTGATGAGATTGGAAACTGCTCAATCGGGATGATGTATGCAGGAATCATATAAAAAGGTAAATACTCTCTAAGGAATTGGCGTACCTCTTCTACTTTAGCTGAAGAATTCATAACAACATATGCACATAAAACCGGAGCATCTTCTCCCTCTTTTTTACGTGTAATTACAATAGCTTCACCAATTTCAGGATATCGTAATAGTTGCTTTTCTATTTCTCCCAATTCAATTCGTAATCCACGAATTTTGACTTGATCGTCCATACGGCCTAAATATTCAAGGTTTCCATCTGGTAACCAGCGAGCCAAGTCTCCAGTACGATATACCTTGTCATCTATAATAGAAGAACCTGTTTTGGTGATTTGTATAGGAACAAATTTGTCCATAGTTAACTTAGGTTGATTTAAATACCCTCTTGCTAGCCCTTCTCCTGAAATACACAACTCTCCAGGAATTCCAACGGGTTGTAACTGTTGATTATCACCCATAATATAAACTTTTTGATTGGCTAGAGGTCGTCCTATTGGTAATTGATTCATAAGTTCTAACTTATCGTGCTGAACATGATAACATGTAGAATCTACAGTAGTCTCCGTAGGTCCATAAGCATTTGTTAAATTAGGTTGGCAGTTCTTATTAAATAAACCAAGGAATTTCCGCGCTAATTTCGGTGGTAATTCCTCTCCAGCAATAATAAAATGTTTAAATGAATATTCTATTTTTTCATCTATAAAATTAGTTAATAATCGAAGATGCATCGGCGTTCCATCCGCGATATTTATTTGCTTTTCTTGATAAAAATTCATTAGCTTCTGCCCATCAGTTCTTGCTTCCTCTGGTACTATAAATAAACTATTTCCTAATAAAAGCGCACCAAACATGTTTTGTACTGAAGCATCAAACTCAAAAGGGGAAACTAACCCGATTCGCATAGAGGAACTATATTTATCATATATTTCATTTTTTAACCCGAATATTAAATTTACAACACTACGATTTTCAACCATAATTCCTTTAGGATTACCTGTTGTTCCAGAGGTAAAAATAACATATGCCAAATCGTAAGGTGTACTTACTGAAGGGAAACTAACCAATTCTGTTTCAAGTAGTTCATTAAAACTTACCATACTACAATCCTGGATTTCCCTTGTAAAATCTTCACTAATAACTTCTGGTTTTACTATACAAAGTGGAGATTTACATTCTTTTAGCATTGCCTCTATCCTTTTATACGGCAAATATATGTTAATAGGTAAATAAGCAGCCCCACTTTTTAAAATACCTAGCAATGCAATTACTGCATCAATGGATCGATCCATCATAAGGCCAACAATGTGTCCTTTTCCAATTCCTTTTTTATGTAGAGAACTGGCAACCAGATCTACCTTTTCTTTTAATTGAGCGTATGTTATTTCTCTTTTGTCATCAGAAACAGCAAGCTTATTTGGATTATGCATGACTTGTTCTTCAAATAACTGTATCACCGTTAAATGATGCGGGTAATCTAACTCAGTTTGATTAAATGTAATTAACTCTCTTACATCATTATCACTAATCCAATCTAACTCTATATGCGGTGTATTCGGTTGTAGTAAAGCTTGCTCTAACAAGTCTATAAAATGATGACCAAATCGCATAACAGTAGATGTTTTATATAGATGCTCATTAAAATACATATCAACTTCTATACACCCATTTACTTGACGGAAAGAGAATATAATCTCAGCATTGCTCTCACTTAAATAATTTAAATCTTGAATTTCCTCTAGCAAAATTGCAGTACGGAACGGATAATTACGCCCCTCTGGAAGGTAGTTACTCAAAACCGGTTGTAAACTTTCCAATGGGAAATTTTGATGTTCTAAAGCATTAACCATTACTGTACTAACATGCTGGAGAATTCGTCTAAATGTCATATGTTCCTCAAGACCATGTCTTAAAACTAACAAAGTATTAATAAGGTTAGTATCACTGTCTTGTTTTAAAACAGGTGTACCAATGCATATATCTTGCAATCTAGTATATTTATTTAACAGCAAGGTAAGTCCAGCAGTAAGAATCATGTGCAACTGAAGATCTGATCCATTTGCTAACTTTAAAATCTTCTCGGACAATTCCTCTTTTAGTTTTATGTTAACATTTGATAAATTCACCTGTTTGTTTGATGTCCGGTAATCATAAGGGAAATGGCAGTCAGCCAGTTCCCCTGATAAGTTTTCTAACCAAAATTCTCTTTCCTTTATTCGTTCATTTGCGGCAATTACTTTATCTTTATTTGCTATTCGTTCAACCATAGTTACTCACTCCTGACAATAATCAATTAAAAGTTAAAATCCCCAAAATCTACCGATACCTTAACTGGTTGCAGTTCTTGAATTTCTTGTTTAAATGAAATATCTTTTAATAAAATTTCAGGATGATCTACAATTTGTTCAAAAATCTCAACATAACGCTCACATAACTTTTGAACCGTGTCCCTAGTATATAAAGAGGTTGCATATTCCATAGTCAGTTCAATTGTATCTTCCAATTCAACCACTCTTAGCAATAAATCCATTTGTGCGCGCTTAAAGTCGTGATCATATGTCCTTAGTTCTAAACCATCGATAAACATATGATCTGCATCCATATTTTGCATAACAAATGAAACATCGAAAAGTGGGTTCCTATTATACGTGCCCTGAAGTCCTAATTGATTAACCAGGTCCTCATATTGACATTTTTGATGTTCAAATGCTTGTAAGACCTGCTCTTTTACTTCAAATAGGAATTGAGTAAACCTTTGTTCAGCTCTTGGATAGTTCCTTATTCCTAACATGTTTACAAATACTCCTATAATATCTTGTAAATCCGCATGCGGGCGACCAGTAATTGGTGAACCAATAACAACATCCTCTTGGCCAGTATATTTACCTAGCAAAATATTATATACAGAGAGCATTAGCGTATATAATGTAGTTTCTTCTTTTGCTAATAAACGCTTAATTTTCTTGGTAACATTTGAATCAATAGTAAAGGATATTTTACTACCTTTTAGATCTAATATTTCAGGTCTTGTATAATCAGTAGGCATATTCAAGACAGGTACACCATCTTTAAATTGATCTAGCCAATACTGTTCATGTTTGAGAGCAATTTCTTTTTCTTTTTCACTCTGTTGCCATTCTGAGTAATCCTTATACTGTATTTTTAAGTTTGGTAATTTCTCTCCTGAGTAAAGCGCAAATAGATCTCTAACGAAAATATCATAGGAAACTCCATCGGTTACTATATGATGTAAATCAATAATTAAAATATGTTTTTGTTCTTCCAATCTAATTAACCCTACACGGAAATATGGAGCATTATTAAAATTAAATGGGCGAATAAATTCATTAATTATTTGTTCCACTTCAGATTCAAAGCCCTCAATTTGAGTAATATGGAAATCAGCATGATCATGAATAATTTGTACCGGTTTATCATTTTTCATTTCAATAGTAGTTCTAAATATCTCATGACGCTTAATTAATTGAGTGAACGCCTTTTCTAAACGTTCAATGTTTAATTTTCCATTTAAAAGAATAACGGAAGTATCATTATAAGCTGTACTTTCTGGATACAATCGGTGTAATACATAAAATCTCTTCTGAGCTGAAGAAAGCTGATAATGAGATTTAGGTTCAGCTGGAACAATAACATCAAATTCACTCTTATCTGCCCTTGAAATATAATTTGCTAGTTTCTCAATATTTGATAGAGTAAAGAGTTCTTTAATAGGAACTTCAACATTAAACTCTTTATGAATTTTTGAAACAATAGTAATAGCCTTAAGTGAATCTCCACCTAGTTCCAGAAGATCATCATGAACACCAACTTCTGAAACTTTAAATATATTTCTCCAAATTTTTGAAAGCTTTTCTTCTACCTCATTACGAGGTGCTACATACTCAGTCAAGAGTTGTGGTCTAGAATGGTATAACGTAGAATCTAATTCTTCTTCCTTCTCATCATTGAAAGAATTTAATAACACCCATTGATCAATACGCGCTTGCAGTTCTCCTGGAGAATGAATCAGTACTTCCCCTTGTTTCCATGACAGTGCTATATTAAAAGCCTGAACTCCTTCTTCAGGTGTCATAGATAATTCATGTACACTTGCACCTATCTGCATATCTTTTTCTTCATCTTCCCAGTATTTCCAATCACTCCAATTGACACTTATCCAAGGCAGGTTGGAATAACGATTTATATATTGTGCAAAAACATCCATGTATATATTTGAAGCAGCATATGATACATAACCTAATCCACCTAAGACCGCTGAAATTGAAGACATTAGAACACAAAAATCTAAATCTTTATTTCGTAAGCACTCTTCTAAATTGAGAAGACCATAAATTTTTGCAGAAAATTGTTCCTCGCAGTCCTCTTTTTCAAGTTCCTGAATTAAATTAAAAGTCTTTCCACCAAGAATACCTGCACCATGAATTACACCATTAATCTTTCCAAATTTTTGTTCTGCCTTATGAATTGCTTCGTATAGTTGTGATTGATCTGTAACATCAGCAGCAAGTACATAAACTTTAGATCCCGTTTCTTCTATCTCTAAAACTTTACGAATTCTGTCCGAATACATCGTATTTTCCTTCAAATGCATATCCCACTCATCACGATTTGGCAGACCTGTACGTGTAAGAAGAACTAAGTTGGCTTGTACAGTTTGAGCCAAGTGTTTCGCAAGAATTGTACCAATACCTCCGAGTCCTCCTGTAATAAGGTAAACTCCATTTTTTCGTAAAGGCAGTTTCTCTTTAGCTGGCTGTTCTAGTTGTAAAGGCTCGTAAGTTTGAACAAATCTTTTATTTCCTCGATAAGCAATCATCTTATCATTCGTATTTGAAAGACATTCTTCTACTAATTGATTTATTAACCTGCTCTTCCATTCTTTGTTTAGAGGTAAAACAACATCAACACTTGAACAAGAAAGATAAGAATACTCTTGTGGAACAACTAATGACGTTCCAAGTACAGTTGATTTTTCTGGAATTAATTCTTCATCACCAATCACTTGTTGAACACCATTTGTAATAATTCGAATTGAGATTGAATCAGAGATATTCTTGTCTCCTAGTGCCTGAGTTAAGTAAAAAATTGAATAGAATCCTAAGTTTTGTTTACAATTTACATATTCAATTGAGGCTTGTCTTTCCTCATCCGTAATTCCCCACAAATGAACTATTCTTGTAGGTAAACCACATATTTCCTGTACTTCATCCAATAACTTAACATAATCTGTACGTTCTTCAGGATTTATAATGAAACGATCGTTATTCTCCTTATTAAAAGCAAAGCCAGGTTCTACTGTAACTACTCTCTCCCCTTTATTTAATAAGTCCTTAACTAGTTCATTACCTAATCCTTCTTGATCCACAAAAACAATCCATGTCTGATTCACATCATGATTTGGTTCAAACAATGTAGAACTTTTCCATTGCGGTGTATAGAACCATTCAGAAATGTTGTTATTCTTACTAATTTTAGATTGCTTACTATTAAGCTTTTGACCTAAATCATACGGATTACCTTGTAATTTATAAGATATTTTATTGAAAGAATACATTGGTAATGGGATACGTCTTCTCTTCTCATCTTTATAAAATTGTTCCCAATCTATAGAAATACCTGTTACCCACATTCGAGTGATGTGACTAAATAAGAAATACATATCTGATACATCTTGTTGAACAGATCGAACCGTATTAAATATTCTTTCATTACCATTTTCATAGTCTAAAAGGCGACTAGTAAGCCTACTAAGGTCATTTCCAGGACCAATCTCTATGAATAGACTTGTATTGTCGCTATTCAACTCTTGAATTCCATCAGAGAATCGAACAGTTCCACGCATATGTTTTACCCAATAAACTGGGTTTGTTGCTTCTTCTGGTCGTATCCAAGTACCAGTCAAGTTTGATAAATAAGGTATTTTAGGTTCTCTAAGTGTCAATGTACTAACATAGGAAGCATACTCGTCCAGAATTGAATCCAGTTCGTGTGAATGTGCTGCTCCTTCTATTGTTACTCGCATACACATTAAACGCTTTTTCTTTAATTCATTTTCAAAATCTACAATTGCTTCTTCTGTCCCAGAAACTATACAAGCTGGACCATTAACTACCGCTAAAGAAATGGTATGTTGATATTCTTTTTCAAAAGAATTAATTAAATGAATTAATTCCTCTTCTGGAAGCGGAACACTAAGCATTACCCCTGCAGGAAGACTACTCATTAGCTGACCTCTTTTTACAACTAATTTAAATGCATCTTCCAAAGTAAATACTTCTGCTAAACAAGCAGCCACATATTCGCCAAATGAATATCCAATCATTGCTTCAGGTTTAATTCCCCAACCCATTAATAGTTTCGCAACTGAGTATTCAAACGCGAAAAGAATTGGTTGACTAAATTCCATTCTTTTCAATTTTTCCGTTGCCTCATCAATACTGAATGTAGTTGGGTATAATACTTCTTTCATGTTTATATTCGTAACAGATTGAAGGATTGCAAAGCATTCATCCATAGCTTCACGGAAAATTACCTCTTGTTCGTATAATTCTAACCCCATGTTTACATATTGCGATCCGTTCCCAGAAAACAGGAAGTTGATTTTAGGATGTTCCTCTTTTACATTTGCATATTGTACTCTTCTTCCGTCTGGCTGGTTTAATTGTTCAATTCCTTCTTGAGTACTGGAACAAACTAAAGCTCTCCTATGCTTGAATTCCTTACGTCCAATTTGCAATGTATAACTAGCGTCTGCCAAATTCACATGAGGATTCTCTTCAAGGTGATTTCCTAAATTCAAAGTCATACGATCCAAAGCATCTTTCGATTTTGCCGAAATCATTAACATCTGGTATGGTCTACTATTTGAGGTTGCTTCAAGCTTTGGTGCCTCCTCCAAAATAATATGTGCATTTGTACCACCAATACCAAATGAACTAACACCTGCACGTAATGGTTTATTATCCTCTTTCCACTTATTTAATTGTTGATTTACATAAAAAGGTGTCTTTTCAAATCCAATTTGCGTGTTTGGTTTTGTAAAATTCACACTTGGCGGAAGAACCTGATCTTTCATCGCAAAGACCGTTTTAATTAGACCAGCAACACCAGACGCTGCATTTAGATGGCCTACATTTGCTTTAACAGATCCAATTGGTACAGATTGTTTTTCATTAGAGTTAAACACTTCACTAAGCGCCTTGATCTCAATGGTATCTCCTAGTTTAGTAGCAGTTCCGTGTGTTTCAATATAGGAAATGGACTCAGGTTCTACATTTGCTTCATGTTGCGCCATTTTAATAACTTCTACTTGGCCCTCTACACTAGGTGCAGTGTAACCAATTTTCCGATTCCCATCATTATTAATCGCCGTTCCTTTTATTACTGCATGTATAGTATCCCCATCATTTATAGCTTCCTGTAAAGGCTTCAGAACAACAATCCCAACACCGTCTCCAAAAAGCATTCCATTTGCATTTTCATCAAAAGGACGACAATGACCATCTGAAGAAAATAGCATTCCTTCTTGGTAGGTATAACCTGCTTTTTCAGGTTGAGTTAATGTAATTCCTCCAGCTATAGCAATATCACAATGCCCCTGTAATAATGCTTGGCATGCATTATGAATAGCCACCAATGATGTTGAACATCCCGTAAAGATATTCATACTTGGTCCTTTTAGGTTAAATTTGTAAGAAATTTGAGTGCTTAGCGAGTCTTTGTCGTTAAGTAATGAAATTAAAAATTGTCCAGCTGGTTCATTTGCCTCTGAAAGAGTAGATAACACTTGCCAATATAAGTTAGGAGATGCCCCACTATATACACCAATTAGGCCCGGGTATGTCTCGATATTATATCCAGCATGTTCAAGGGCAGACCACGCACATTCATGAAATACTCGTAGTTGCGGATCCATTAATGATGCATCTTGAGGTGTATAATCAAAGAATGGAGCATCAAAATTATCAGTTCCCTCTAAATACCCTTTCGCCTTAACATAATTAGGGCTTTTTACTTCCATAGGATTCACACCAGATTCAATTAACTCTTCATCTGTAAAAAATTGAATAGACTCTGTTCCAGACTTTATATTATTCCAGAACTCATTTACATTCTGTGCTCCAGGAAAACGTCCATCTATTCCTATAATTGCAATATCGTTATCTTCTTTCGTTTTTCGATTAAATCGTTTTGTATGTTTAACTTGATTCTTTTGTTTATCTCCACTTAAGTATTTCGCTAAAGAACGAATACTTGGATACTCAAACATAACTCCAATTGAAACCTGTTTTTCTAATCTATTAATTAATCTCTCATGAATTTGAATTATATGAAGTGAAGTTGCACCAAGATCAAAGAAATTTTCATTTACATTTACAGTATCAACACTGTAAAACTCTTTCCAAATCCCTATAATTATTTGCTCTACTTCATCTTGATTTCTGAACTTATCTCCCGTTTTCGTTTGAGTTTCCAATTCAGAAATTCGTTTACGAGAATTCAGATTAATCCATTGATCAAAACGTTTATTTAAATCTCCTGAAGAAATAATTACCTGATTTAAACCACTTAAACCAAGCACACATTGGAATGTTTTTTGTCCTTCCTCACATGTCATTTCAAGCGCTTCTATACTTTGAGCATTGAATATTTTATTAACCTGTTGAGCTCCCGTATACTGCCAATCTCCCCAGTTAATACTAGTCCATCGATTATTAGATGTATTACTCACTTTGTCTGAAAAACTATCTAAGTAAAGGTTTGCTGCTGAATAGGCTACAAAACCTAATCCACCTAAAATAGGTGAAAGTGATGAAACAAGATAACAAAAATCAAGATCATAATTACTCAATAACTTATCAAGAACTAGCACACCATGTACTTTAGGAAGAAATTGCTCTTCACATTCAATCCTACTTATCTTTTCCATTGGACACTGAGCTGATTTAACACGTAAGACACCTGCAGCATGAATTACCCCATTTATGTGACCAAAATTAGCCTCAGCCTGATGAATCACGTTTCTCATCTGCTCTTCATCAGCTACATCTGCAACAGCTGTCATTACTTTTGCTCCCAATGACTCCAACTTCTGAATATGGTTAATACGTTGACATAATTGTTCATTTTCAATCTGTGATTGAAGAATTTGATCCCATTCTTCACGATCAGGAAGAGCTGTTCTACTAACTAATATTAGTTTAGCCTTTACTGTACGCGCCAAATATTCTGCTAATTTAAGACCTACTCCTCCCATTCCACCAGTAATTAAATAAACCCCTTCCGATCGAATATTCGGAATTTTTGAAGCTAATTCATTTTCATTTATTACTAGCATTTCACTTACTTTTTCATCAGGTATAGGCTCATAGATTCGAATGTAACGAGTGTTATTTCGAATTGCTATTACAGTGTCAATAATGTCCGTTTGAATCTCAGAATATAAGTTTGATATTAATGCTTCTTCATTATCAGACAACATAAAATCTACACTACGGCATCTAATATTTGGATACTCTTGCGGAAATACTTTTATAGGAGCCAAAAGAGTAGATTTTTCTGCAATAATAGACTCGTCTCCTACTACCTTTTGCATATTATTCGTCATAACATTTATATTGATAGGATAAAGTAAATTAAATTTACTAATTGTCTTTGCAAGTGATATTAATGAATAGAATCCAGTATCTAAGGTCTCGATACCTAAATCCTTATTATCCACATTCCATAGGTGAACAATCTCCTCTGGTAAACACTCTTGTTTTTGTAGCTCATTAAATAACTGATAATAATCTTCTTGTTTAGTAGGGCATATTGTAAATTCATTTAAACTAATCTTTTTATATGAAGGACCCACACTGACTGTTATAACACGATGTCCATCTCTTTCAAGCTTTTCTTTAAGAGCTAAGCCTATATGCTCATTGTCTAAAAATAACAACCAACTTTTAGTAGATTCTTTAGTTACATCTACAATTTCTTTTTCCATCCAATCTGGAGTATAGAACCACTCAGCTATATTAGAACGTTTCTTTATCGATGTTTCTTCACTATTAGTTATATTTTGCTGTTCAGCTGGATCTATCCAATATCGCTTTTTCTCAAAAGGATAAGTTGGTAAGGCAATACGTAATCTATATTCCTCTTCATACAGTTTACTCCAATTAATTTCTACCCCTAACTCCCACGCTTGTCCCAATACCTCTAACAAGTCGTTCTGTAAAATAATCTGATTATTATTAATTTCAGAATTTAATAACTCTCCAATATGTACAATCACAAAATTAGGATCTACATCCTTAACTTGTGTTAGAAGTTCTACTTTTTCTCCATGCGTCCATTCTGTCTGTAACTCTATATAGTTCTCAACTAATGGATTCAGGACATCTTCTGGCTTAAGAGATTTATTATAAATATCTGAAACCATTCCAGCTAAGCCTGTACCAATAATGTTAGAAGGACGTACATCACATTCAATTAATACATCAATAATCGATTGCAAGCAGACGAAGAAGGTTAAATCTTCAACCAAGCTATCATCTGTTCCTTTAAAGAATGCTTCTTTCAATGCTTTTCCAGTATACATTTGGGCATCAGTCATATTACGCTCAAATACTTTTAAGAATAATGGTTCCTTTTGGTATAGTTCTTTTACATTCTCAATAATTGATGAGTATTCGCTAGGTAACACAAATACCAAATCTGGATTTTCTTGCGTTTTTACGTGAAATTCTTTAACTGTTTTTAAATTGTCTATGGCGCTATCTATATCCTTACATAAGACCGCTCTTCTATACGGAAATGATCGACGGCCAGTTTGCAATGTGTATGCTACATCTGCTAATTCAACATCTTTATTAGATTGCAGATATTCACCCATATTTACTGTAGCATTATTTAAAGCTTCTTTTGATCTAGCAGAAAGAACCATTAGTTTTTTCTCTCTAGTAGAAGCAGAACTTTTAAATTTAGGGGCTTCTTCTAATACAATATGAACGTTAGTTCCACCATATCCGAAAGCACTTACACCAGCTCGAAGAAGATCATTATCATCACTTTGCCAATTTACCAAATCAGTATTGATATAAAATGGGCTATCTATAAAATCAATTTTCGAGTTAGGGCGCTTCACATTTAAAGTTGGCGGGAGTTGTTTATGTTTCATAGATAAAACTGTCTTTATAAGTCCGGTCACCCCTGCAGCTGTATCTAAATGACCTACATTACTCTTAACAGAACCAATTGCACAAAAAGATTTCTTGTCCACATCTTGAAACGCTCTCTTTAGAGCCTCTACCTCGATAGAATCCCCTAATGGCGTTGCCGTCCCATGCGTTTCTATATAACTAATTGTAGAAGGATCAACTTCAGCAAAACTATGTGCTGCTTGAATTACTTCAGCCTGTCCCTCAACACTCGGAGCAGTATAGCCTACTTTTCGACCACCATCATTATTTGCTGCTGATCCCTTAATTACACCATAGATTGTATCCCCATCAGCAATCGCATCTTCTAATCTCTTTAGTATTACCATACCTACACCATCACTAAAAACTGCACCCTGGGCTTCTGCATCAAAAGTACGTACTTTGCCATCCGGTGAACTTGTCATTCCTTCATGGTATTTATAACCATTCTTTTTAGGATACGTTATAGATACTCCACCTGCAGCTGCAATAGAGCATTCTCCAGTTAACAATGATCTACATGCAAGATGAATGCTCAATAGAGATGTAGAGCAAGCTGTATACAATGTAAAACTCGGTCCCTTAAGTCCCAACTTATAGGATGTAAGCGTTGAAATTGCATCTTTATAGGAAAGAGTACCCGCCTCTGAAAACTCAACCACACTATCACTGTTTAATAATGGCGTGTGCTTCATCCAATTAAAATTAGTAGATGCTCCTACGTATAATCCTATTAATCCTTCATAATCAAATGGATTATAGCCTGCCATCTCTAATGCTTCCCATGTTGTTTCCTGTAACATACGAATCTGAGGATCCATTATTTTCGCTTCTCTAGGTGTATAAGAAAAAAAGGATTCATCAAAATATTCTACTTCCTCCAAATACCCTTTTGCTTTCACAAAATTAGGATGTTGTAAAACATCTAAATTAACACCTTCTTTAATTAACTCGTCTTCAGTAAATGTAGAAATTGAATCAACACCATTTTTTAGGTTATCCCAGAATTGGTTTATTTCATTTGCACCTGGAAATTTACCTGCCATTCCAATAATCGCTATTTCCAAACCAGTTTTACTATCATCTTGATGCTTCATTTTCACTTTCCTCCTATTTTGTTTAATTCGGATTTTCTATGCTTTACATACTCTTAGCTACAATATTTAGCGCTAATACTCCTATTTCATAAACTTAAGCAAAAGAAAAAACACATGAAATTATCCATAAAGTAGCTAAAGTGATTTACATACCTGACAGAAAACAAAAAAATTTAATTACAATTTCTATTCCTGGATTTCAATGATATTTTGAGCACTCATTTTTATTCTAAAAACCTAATACTTTGGTAATAATTCTGTTAATATTACAATTTATGTAGTTAGTAACATATTCACAAGAAGTTTTCTTTAAGAAATTAATTTGTAGAGTAATAATTTTGTAGGGGTTTTATGTTATAAAGTTAAGCATACTTTTCCAATATCATATAGAAAAAAACAAAAAAGTGACATACAGTGAATATTGAGAAATAAAATTCATTTATTCCATATCTAACCAAAATAGAACGAATTTTCAATTTTAAATTAGATTTTCTTGTATTTATAATTGCATTCTCTATAAATCATCAATGGTGAGCTTTTAAACTTTACACATAAATGAAGTTATATGCGAAATTTTTTAGTTTAGATGGGGATCTATAAGTGAATCCATTCCAGAGGAATTACATATACTACAATCCTGTTTACCCTTCCGTTCATGTTGTTGATTTTCCGTTATGTTTTGATATGCACATACAATTTTTTATCTTATACCCATAACTATTGTCTTACAGACACTTTATATTACCTTCAAACCCACTATTTCACTGAACTGTAAAATTAAAACCACTAAATTTCGGAATAAACTGAAAACTTATGAGAAATTGACAAGAAATCTCAATAAGATCTTTTCAATATATCTTAACTTCAATCTCATGGAATCAGGACCCAATAATGATGCTATACAGGGGAGTATTCTATTAAGTAGAATTACAGAAACGATTCTGCTTATGCAAGATAAATTAAAAATTTTCCATTTGATCCTTTAACCTTTGTAAAAATCAGGTATTTAAATGTTATAAACAAAAAAACGTAGGAATATTTAATTCCTACGTTTTGTATAAATAAATTTAATTTATTTATACAATTCCTCAAATTCGTCAATCTCAGCTTTACGCTTTAAAAATAGTTCCATATCTTTATTTTCTCTTTCTATTAACCCCAGAGCATGTGTATCATCCAAGGCTAACTCTTTATATCCCCATATATAATCTATAGTTGTATCTTTAACCTGTTTGTGTTCTGCACAATACCATTCTAAAGGTTGTAACGCATCAGATATTTTAAATAATTCTGCTGGATACCATGATGGCATATTTTCACGTTCTCCTAAGATTAAATATGTTAACTCACCACTTTGTAATTTACATATTCCATAAACAATATACTCTTTTTCAATGGTTAAATTAAATGTTTCCTCTGTTATCTTAGATAGGGCATTTCCGGTATTATATAAACAAGTTACTTTCATAACATATTCCCCTTATTTATTTTTATCTTTAAACTTAAAATTCAACCGTTTCACCTGTCCCCACATCAAATACTTGATAATACCAAGCATAGCGTTTAAAAAGAAATTCATAATATTGCAGAGATACAGAAACGAGTTGAGATATAAAGAATCAATATCAAAGAAAATCAAATTGATATAATATAAACCGCAGGAATTAAATATTTCCACAGTTTTATGTTTATCTAAGGTCCGTTTAATTATTTTACAACAATATAGCATTTACTTAGCATTTTTTCTTTTGCAAATACTTATCTTTCAATTTTTATATCCTTACACCATATTTCTAATTCCATAGGAGGCATAATTATATTACAGGTATATAATTTCAAGCCCTCTTTTCCTACTTCACCGATTTCAATATCATGAAGAAAATATGGTAACTGTTCATATGTAAATGTTTTTATTGGCTTTTCTTTTACATATCCCATGCTATGTTTGAAATCTATTCTATAGCAACCGCTAAATTGAAAATCTACGTCTTCATTTTCATCCTTATAAGTTAGGTGTACCTCATCACCAAAATAGTCGCATACTAATTTAGTAACCCATGCATCACAATAGTGTAACTTTTCAAATTCTGCTTGTATTCTCTGTACGTTCATTTTCGACCTCAATTCTTACTTTTTATATGGAATATGAGCATCTGGACTTTTAGCTTCCTGATCAAAGATAATAGCATCATGAATACGTACGTATCCTTGATAATTAACCTCATACCAAGAACCGACTTTCCCAGTTACTTCTATCACTTCACCCTTATTTACACGTTTTGCACGTAATGCTTTTCTTAAATCTGGCTCAGGATATACTTTTTTAACAAGGGATTCTAATGTAACCCATCCTTTAATCATTTCTCCATCTTGATTAAAGGAGAATTTCTTATCTTTATATGTAAAATCTCCTGTTTGTAATGCACCTGAAGGCTGTAGCAAATACCAATTAAACTCTTGCTTCATCCAACCATTTCTTGATTCATGAGAAGCATCAAAATAATACGGTTTCCCATCAACATGTGTAAATCCAGATTGTACAGGACCTAACGGGCCAAAGTAATAAGTTTTTCCGTCAATATGTTGGATTCCAGTTTGCACCACGCCATCGGTTCCCAAATAATAATCGTATCCATTTGTATGTACCCATCCGGTTTGTATAAAACCATCGGTACCAAAGTAATAACGTTTTCCATCAATTGATTGGAAACCTGTTATTCTTTGCCTATCTTTTTTTAATACGTCCATTTTCCTTCTTCTTGTACCCATCCTTTACAGGTTTAGATTTAAATAGAAATTTTGTTTCTGGCTTTGGATAGATTCTTTTAACAGCAGAACGAAGAGTAATCCATCCTTTTTCCATATCCCGGTACTTATTAATTTCAAATGGTTTTCCTTGATAGGTAAATGTTCCTGTTACATACTTCCCATCTTTTAAATAGCTCCATGAAGTTGCAGAAAAACTCCATCCAGTCTTTAATTTACCAGGCTCACTATAATATAAATCGTCTTTTCCTACCTGTTTTCTCCCTTGGAATAGCCTCCCATCTTTAAAAAAGGAATACTCTATTCCATCTAAAGTAATGTTATCTATTTGCTTACTTCCATCTTTTTGATAATAGTACCAATTCTCATTTTCCTTCACCCAGCCTACTTTATTTAAAACTTCGGCTGCTGCTGTAAATGTTGGTGCATAGGTAGAGAATAATAAAAATAATGATACTATAAGTCCTATGACTTTCTTCATACTCGCATCTCCTTATCAATTCATTAAAAACTTTTTAATTATATATTAGATTTTAAAGTTATTAAAAATATTCGATATAAATATACATAATTGTATATTTATATATTATCGATAGTGCGATCCCAATCATATTGGGAAGGAATCTTTTCCGTACCCCTAAGTTATCTTTATCCCAAAAAAGAACCTATTTTCCATGGAAAACAGGTTCTTTTTCATTATTACTTCTTCGCTATACAATCTTTTATTTTTTGTACTCAAATAATTAAGATTTTTAAATAAAAAGTTTCGAAGTGAAACCCTTCTTCCCTTTTGCTCAAAATAGATAGAGTATACTACAACAGTATTGGTTCTTTAATTAATGGTAAATACTCTATACTCATAGCATAATTTAATAACAAATTGATATACTCTTGATTTGGCTCTAAACAATGTACATTCTTCAAATATCCTTGCGTGTATAAACAAGATGGTATAGCTACTGATAGCTCTTCTACAGATTCTAATAAAGGCATTATGAGCTCTAAAGCTTTCTGTTCATCAGTAGTTAGATTCGTATTAAAAAACTTCTCTATATACTTCTCTTGTTTCATTAACAGGATATCGTATCCAAAAGCTTGTAAACTATTAATAAATTGGTCCCATTTAAGCTGATTTGGATTACAAATATGCATGGTTTTATTTACTGTATTAGCCTTATAAGATAATTCAGTAATAGCTAAGCTTCCATAATCTACAGGCGTTAAATCTACATACGTATTGACGTCAGGAGCTATGCTAGATAAGCATATCCCTTTTAATAATCTATAAAATGCGTTTTCATTAATATTGTATTGAAATTTACCTGTTTTAGAGTTACCCACTAAATTCCCCACACGGTATATCGTGGCACGAACTCCTTTTTCCATTGCTTCTCTGACCATTTTCTCGCCTTGAAACTTACTTTCTAGGTACAGATTATCTAAATTTTGCCCTCTATCAAAATCAGACTCAAAGAATTCAAATTCTTTTGGATCTCTTTCAGCCTGACCTACTACACTTAAAGTCGATATATAATGAAAACGCACATTTGTGTTCTTAGCTAATTCCAATAAGTATTTTGTAGACTGAACATTTACCTTTTGGAAATGCTCACGTTCTCCATAGTGTCTAACTTCTCCACCACAATGTATGATTGATTCTACGTTTTTCTTTAAATGATCCAATTGCTTTGAATCTAGACCTAGATTCATCAGAGATAAATCTCCTTCAATTAATTCTACTCTCTCCTTCAACTTTTGGAGAATTTCTTTACCGAAATAAAACTCCATTCTTTCTTTTAACTTTGCACCAATTACTTGATCCTCATTTTCCCTTACTAAACAGTAAATAGTCGTAGATGGTAACTGTAATAATCGTTCTAAAATATGTGCTCCTAAATATCCTGTTGCCCCTGTAAGGAAAACTGTTTTTGGATAATTCACCATTTCTAATTCACATTTTTCTAATTTAGTTGTTTCATAAACAGGAGTCGTTTTCGTTTCATTTTCCATACATGCTACATTCATATTTTTCTCTTTCTTGAACGACATATCTTCCATCTCTTCAATATGAGAGGCTAATTTTTCTATTGTTCTATACTTAAAGAAATCTTGAATTTTCAAGTTAGGGTATAACGGTTTTAATTTGACTAATGCCGGCATAACTTTTAAAGAATGTCCACCCAAATTAAAGAAATCATCTTTTAAACCTATAGATTTTACGTTTAGAACTTCAGACCATACCTTTGCAATGTCTTTTTGCACTTTAGTTTGAGGTTTAAGTTTACACTCATCTTTTTGCTCATGACCAAACTCTATTTTTGGCAGCTTTTCAAAATCAATTTTACCGTTAGCCGTTATCGGTATTTCTAACACATGAGAGTAATATTTAGGAACCATATATTCTGGCAATACATTTGATAAATGTATCGCTAACTTATTCTTCTCTATCCCTATACCGTCCACTGTTTTATAATAAGCTTGCAGTAACATTCCACCTTCCGTTTGTGTTACTACAGCCTGACTTATCCCCTCAAGTTGTAACATTGCATCTTCTATTTCACCTAATTCAATTCTGTGCCCTCTAATTTTAACCTGCTTATCTTTTCTCCCCATAAATTCTATATTTCCATTTGGTAACCACCTTACTAAATCACCTGTTCGATATAATCTTTTACTATTGTCTTCTGAAAATGGGTTTGAAATAAATGCCTGTTTTGTTTTCTCTTTCTGCTTCCAATACCCTTGGGCCAATCCTAAACTTTCAATATATAATTCACCCATGCACCCTACCGGACAATATTGCATATATGAATTTAATATATGAACCTTTGTATTAGAAATTGGTATACCAATCGGTACGCTTCCTAAAAGGTTATTTTCACCTTCTAAAACTGGTATGAAATAATACATTGCTGAAACGGTTGCTTCAGTAGGGCCATACTCATTTACCAGCTGTACTTGATTTTTAAAAGTATTTTGCCAACTTCTAATGGCATTTGTTGATGCAGCTTCCCCTCCCATTATTATAAATCTTAAAGAACGTATCTTTTCGCTATCCAGTTTAGTTAATGAAGTTGATAATTCATTGAAAAATACTGTTGGTAAGTCAGATATAGTTGCTTGAGTTTCTTGAATGGCTTGAGCATATTCGACAGTTGAATAGCGCTGTTCATCACTTAATAAATATAGTTCCGCCCCATTTAACAAGGTAGAAAAAATTTCTGATACTGAAGAATCAAAACTATGGGAATAAAACTGTGTTACTTTATCATTTGGAGAGATCTGAAATACTTCATTTCTCCACTCAACTAAATTTAATACTCCTTTATGCGTTAATAATGTACCTTTTGGTTTTCCTGTTGAGCCTGAAGTATAAATTACATAGGCCAAGTCATCTGGTTTATTTAAAATTTTCACATCATCATTTATAGTCGTACGATATATATCCTCTATTATTGAAACCTTATAATCACTTACATTCAAATGACTTTTGAATTTGTTACTCGTTATAATTCTACATGCCTCACTGTCACGAACTATATAATTTATTCTATCCTCAGGGTATTTTACATCAATTGGTATATAGGCAGCACCGGCTTTTAATATTCCAAGCATAGAAACGATACTATTCATACTTCTATCTAAAAATATGGCTACCTTATCACCTCTTTTTATACCTTTTTCGAGTAAATGTTGAGCTACTTGATTAGAGCTCATATTTAATTGTCTATATGTCAAAGATTCCGTTGCAGTCGCTATAGCAATCCGTTCAGGTTGTCTATCTACTTGCATATAGAATTGCTCCTGTATATTTTGAAAATAAGGATATGGTCTTTCTGTATGATTTACCTTTTTATATAAAGATTCTTCTTCCTGTGATAGGAATGAAAGATTTTCATATGTTACTGTTCGTTGATGAATAAAGGCGTCCAGTATATTAAGTAAGTTTTGAGTAAACCTGTTAATTGACTCTTCCTTGAAAAGATTAATATCATACTCAAATGAAATCCCTACATAATCCAATCCTTCTTCAACAGCTAAAGAAATGTCAAACTTACTAATATCTTGTTTATTAGGTAACAACTGAAGCTTATACGCATCATGTTGCTGCAGAATATCTTTCTGATAACTAAACATAGTAGAAAAGATCGGGTTATTCCCAAAGCTTCTATCAGGATTTATTTGCTCAATTACTTTATCAAATGGGTACGATTGGTTTTGGAATGAATTCAAACATTTCTCTCTCACTACTTGTAATAGCTGTGTTAAATTTTTCACATCATTCAATTGTGTTCTGATCGCTAAGGTATTTACAAAAAACCCTTGTATTTTTTCAAATTCTTGATGATTCCTTCCAACAACAGGTGTACCTACAATAATATCTTTTTGATCCGTTAGATAATGTAACAATTGAATATACGCTGCTAAAAATAGCATATACATAGAAATATTCTCTTGTTCACATACTTGTTTCAAAGACTCTTTCATTTCATTATCTAACTTCATTTCAAATACTGTACCTTTATTTGTACTTTGACGATTCCTACTAAAATCTAAAGGAAGATTTAATATAGGAAGAGGTGCTGCAAGTTCGGCCATCCAATAAGATTTTTCTGTATCCCATCGACCTAAATTTAACTGTACCTGTTCCCACTCTGCATAATCTACATATCGATTAGAAATAGTTGGCAACTCAGGATTCCTACGTTTAGCAAAGGCACTATATACCTTCATTAATTCATCTAATAAATTCCTTACACTCCACTCATCTGTAATAATGTGATGTAAATTAATATATAAATAAGACTTTTTCTTATTCAGATTAAAAATTCTAATCCTAAAAAGAGGGCCCTTTTCTAAATCAAATGGTGTATGATCCGTTTGATTTATTGTTGTACGTATATATTCTTGTTGTTCTTTTTTAGACATATGTTCAATCTCATCGTGAATCAGGTCAATCGCTATTGAGTTTAAAATGACTTGTCTAGGCTCTCCATTTCTTTCAATAAACACTGTTCGTAGCATCTCGTGTCGTTCAACTAAAAATCTTATGGTGTCTTGTAAAATATCCTTATTTAAACTCGGCTCAATATATATGTGTAGTGGTGTATCATATACTCTATTAATGGCGTTATACTTATTTAAAAACCAGATTCTTTTTTGAGCACTTGATAACTGATAACTTTCCTTATCGTCAACTTTTAATACTTGCATCTCCTGTTCTTCCCTATCATGATTTACTGCCATTAATTTATCGATGTAAGCAGATAGACTAGCAATCGTTGTATGCCCAAAAATATCTCTAATTTCAATTTTCAGATGAAACTCTTTTTGAATTTGATTTAACACTTGCACAGCAATCAATGAATGTCCCCCAAGTTTAAAAAAGTCATCATCTCTGCCGATTCTATATTTCCCTAAATTTAAAATCTCTGCCCATGTTTTTGCCAATCTTTTTTCTGTTTCACTTATCGGTGGAACATATTGCTTCTGCATGTTTTCAAGTAAAGATGGGATTTGTAATTCTAATTTTTTTCTATCTAGTTTCCCGCTTGGTGATACAGGAAAACTTTCAAGGTGAAATATATAATTTGGCATCATAAAATCTGGTAAACTTTCACTTAAGAATGTTTTTAATGCCTCTTGTTTTAATTCTGTATTGTCTTTAGATAAATAAAAACAAACGATTTTGTCGTTTTGATAAGTGAATACTACAGCATCCCTCACTTCTGGATGTTTAAATAATGTTCCTTCGATTTCATCAAGCTCAATTCGGTACCCACGTATTTTTACTTGGTTATCTTTCCTTCCGATAAATTCTAAATTTCCATTTGCTAAAAGACGGACTAAATCCCCAGTACAATACATCTTTTTATCACGATTATAGGATTTATCGAGAGAAATAAACGCCCCTTCTGTTTTTTCCTTTTGATTTAAATATCCGTTGGCAACTCCATCACCGCCAATAAATAACTCACCTACTACACCTGACGGACATAATGTATTGAACGGACTAATCACGAAAACTTCACTATTAGCAATTGGCTTACCTATTGGGATATTAGAAATTTCTTTTTGTATCTCACCATTTACTTCATACATGGTTGCACATACAGTAGTTTCAGTAGGACCATATGCATTAAGAACTGGAATCTTTAACCCTAATTTACTTTGCCATTTACGAACTGATTCAGCAGGTAAGGTTTCCCCTCCCACAAATAAACGCTTTACAGAATTTAATTTAAGTAACATTTCTTTTGGCATATCAGCTATTAATTTAAAAAACGCAGTTGGTAAAACCACATTTGTAATACCATACTTTTGACTTACATTTATAAATTCCTCTGCTGAACGTTTTTCGATTTCAGAAATTAAATGCATTCTTCCTCCACATAGCAAAATCGGAAATATTTCCATAATGGAGGCGTCAAAAATGATTGTTGCAAATTGTAAAAACACATCTTCTTTTCCTAAATGAAATGTATTGATTACTGAATATGATAAATTAACTACACCTTTATGTGGTACAACGACTCCTTTTGGCAAACCTGTTGAACCTGACGTGTAGATAATATAAGCTGCATCTTCTATGGTATGTGTAGACGCAATATTTTCTATAGAATTAGCGTAATGAAAATCTTCTAGATAAATTGTATGAATCGCAAACCGTTCAACCAATCCCCTATATTCTTTCTTCGTAATAATCATTTGACTTTCGCTATCTTTTAAGATGTATTCTATTCTTTTTTCAGGAAACTTTGGATCAATTGGTACATAAACTCCACCTGATTTTAAGATGCCTAGAATCCATACAATAGTATCAATCTCTCTCTCCATTGTAATACTTACACGTTGTCCTTTTTTCAAATCATTTTCACGCAAATAATTCACAATTTGATTGGACCTTTGCTGTAATTCATAATAGGTAATGGATTGGTCACCCATTGAAATCGCTATTTGATTTGGCGATTTTAATGCTTGTAGATCGATTAATTGATCTAATGTTTTTAAATTAGGATATGTAAGAGCATTTGAGTTCATCTCTTTGTATAGACGATGATCTTTTTCTAAAAGCAAATCCAATGAATGAATAGGTTCATTCACATTCTTCATTAATTTTTGTAACAAATATATATACCTTTCGACTAAATCACTAATACTCTCTGGTTTATATAATGCTGAGTTATAGTCAACCTCAATTTTATTCTCTGTTTCCCCTTCATATCGCATTATTCTCCAAGTCATATTAAAAGGATTTACTCTTTTACAATCTGTTAAAACTGTTGACTCAATATCAGGAATTTTTAATTCCGGTATCTTCATCGTATTAAATGCTGTGGAATATACCATATTATGATTTGTATTTGTATTTAGATTTAAATCTTTTACTATATGTGAGTAAGAATTATGTTTATACGTAATAGCTAGATGAATAGATTTATTAACTTTATTAAGTATCCCCTTAAATGTCTCTCCCTTTTCTATTGTTATACGTATAGGTAATGTATTAACAAAGTAACCAAAAGTATTTCGTTCTTCTGTATATGGTCTAGTATTAATTGGAATACCAACGATTATCTCTTCAGCATTTGTCATTTGATGAAGTAAGGTACAATAAGTACTTAACATTACTCGATAAATACTTATATTATTTTTTTTAGCAAAACATTGTATTTGATAAAATAAATCCGAATTAATATTCTTACTTATATTTTTATCTGTATATCTTTTTTCATTCATTTTATTAAAATCAATAGGAAACTCTGTAGGAGTTAATTCACCTTGTAAATAATCTTTCCAATACGATGATCCCTCTTTATATATTGCACTATCAATAAAACTCTCCTCATGCTTTACGAGGTTCTTATAAGGAGATTCAAATTCTACATTCGACTTTCCTTGAAGTAATTCACCATACGTATTGGATAATTGTCGGATGAAAACTCCTAAACTCCATCCATCGTAAATAATGTGATGAAACATTAAATGTAAAATAAATGTATCTTCACTGAATTTAATGATGTGGAATTTAAACAAAGGCCCCTCTTCTAAACTAAATTTCTCATTCACTATAGATTCTAAGAAATTTTTTAAAATAGATTTTTGTTCTGTGTTTTTAAAAGCAGTTAAATCCTTAATTGGTATATCAAATTCTACATTCTTTTGAATTAATTGTTTTATTTTTTCATCCCTCTTCTTAAATATTGTACGTAGCGCAGGATGTGATTGCACTATCGTAGTAAGCGCTTTCTTTAAAACCTCTATTTGAAGATTTCCTTTTAACTTTATTATAATCGGTTCATTGTTCATTCCTATTTCTATTTCCATTTGATGAGCTATCCATAATGCTTCTTGGCCTACTGTTACATCCAATTCTTCTACAATTTCATATTTCTTTTGTATTTCTTTCATATGAATTTCTCCTTTTATAAATATTTAAAAACGGATAATATTTACAGTTACAACTATATGTACATATTCTGCAATTTGTAAATCTATATTTTCCGACTAAATTCAACATTTATTTCACTTATTGCATAGTTATTAAAATTATGAATAAAACTCATATTTATACTGTATCAATTCATACTTTTATTCAATTTAAGCATAAAAAACCATTTCACTAATAATTCTAATTTCTTTTTATACAGTATTCTTGCATATATTTATTAAAGTAAATTGCCTAATTTATTCTCCGAAAACAAATTCAAGAATATTCCAACTGGTCACTATATATACTTCTAATAACATAAACTGTAAAGGAGGAGTCCGTACATAATGGAATATAGATTATTAGGTAACACGGGATTAATAGTTTCAGAGATAGGATTCGGTTCTTGGGCAATTGGTGGAGATGAATGGGGTGCAGTAAAAGATAATGAATCCATTGATGCAATTGAGAAAGCAATTGACCTAGGGGTCAATTTTATTGACACTGCTGATGTTTATGGATTAGGTCATAGTGAAACACTAGTTGCAAAAGCTATAAATAATCGCAGACAGAATATCATTCTTTCTACAAAAGGTGGATTAATTGGTCATCATTATGACCCAAATCAACCAGCTGTTTATGGAGATCCTCAAAAGATCATTGATGCATTTGAGGCTAGTTTACTACGGCTTAAAACGGATTATATAGATGTTTACTTTTGTCATATTTGGTGGGATAAACCTGAAGAAACAGAAGCCTTTCTACAAGCTTTCCAAACCTTAAAAAAATCTGGCAAAGTGAGAGCCGTTGGTGTTTCTACTAATGATTTAGATTATATCAAACATTTTAATCAAGATAATGATTTAGATGTTGTGCAATTTGATTATAGTATTTTAAATAAAGAACCTGAAAAAGACATCCTTCCTTATATTGAAAAACATAATTTAGGTGCTGTGATAAGAGGTCCACTTAAGATGGGAATTTTAACTGGGAAATTTAATCATGAAACTCAATTTCCAGACGATGATTTAAGAAAAGATTGGCCAAAAGAACAGTGGTTTAAAGGTAGCTTAAACAAAGTAGAGAAATTACGTTCACTTGTACGATCAAATCGAAGTTTAGCGCAAGTTTCTTTACGTTATGTTTTAAGTCACCCTGCTGTTTCAGTTGCTATTCCTGGTGCAAAAAATTCTACTCAGGTTGAAGAAAACTCTTCCCACTTAACTCGTCCATTATTATTAGATAATGAAATTGAATTCATTAAAAAGCTTTGATCAGCTCGTTATTCTCCCATAAAAATCAAACTGATTTAGCTACCAAATCCCTACCATTACTTCTTCTCCACTAGAACATATCTTTAACACTTACACCTTATTTTTTCTCTTTTCCCAACAATATCTACAGTGGTTCTGGTGCAAATAAAGGATACATTCCAAAAAACAATGATGATTCCTACCGGAATCGTTCTTTACGCTGTTAATCCAAATAATTGATGAATGAATTGTTTTTGATTTTGAACAGACTGATCTCGTAAATCAATCTGTTCTTTTTGTATCATATGCATGGCTTCTCTACTCCTGCAAGAATAAATGTAGCTGTGCGAAAAGATTTAAGTCCTAACATAGAGCGTATACGTTTTTTAATGAAACGATGGTCTTGCTCTACGATGTTATTTAGATATTTTATCTGCCTGATTTGAATGCCTAACGGCATTTTTTTCTCTTTCTTCAACCCGCTGATAGCAATGGGATAGGCGGGATTTTTATCAACTGTAATTGCACGAGGTTTTGAAACATGAAAAGACCGCAAAGCCTTCTTGAAGAATCGCTTTGCAGCCTTATGGTTTCTAGATTTACTGGGATAAAAATCAATCGTGTTCCCTCCAGAATCAACGGCACGATATAGGTACATCCATTGTCCTTTTACTTTTATGTACGTTTCATCTACTCTCCAGGAGTCATTCGTTTGTTTGAGATGACGTCGAATTCGCTTATCTAACTCCGGCCCATATTGATGGACCCACCGCATAATCGTTGTATGAGCCAAGGATAGTCCTCTTTCCTCCATCATTTCTACCAAATCACGAAAACTAAGATTGTACCGTAGGTACCAACGTACAGTTAATAGAATAATATCTGGCTGATAGTGCTTCCATTTAAACAAAGTTTCCTTTTTCATACTGATCACACACCCTTTTGTAGAGTAATAGTATCAGTATGTCCAAGATTTACAGATTCATTGCACAAGTGTTATATTTTTTGCACCAGAATCGTATTTTTTTTGTTAGCTTGATAGCGATGTGGTGCTACCCCAAACTGAAATAAAAAATAGAGTCTCAGGAACGGGATTCTGAGACTCTATTTTTTATTTTAAACAGGAAAGCATAATTTTCTCTAATTCTTCTTTACTTAAATTATCTGCAAGAATTGTAACTTGATAAGTATTATTCTTTCCTTTTGCAGGAACAATCATCTTAATTACTTTAAATTTATCCTTTGTATTTTCAGATAAACTTATTTTTGTCCCGACTAATTCATAATTAGTTATCTTTTCACTAGTCCCTACTATCCCCTTCAGCGAATCTTCTCCTTGATCTCTAACTGCAGATTGATACACCATATATACGGAATCTTCATTTCGATATTCATAAACAATAGTGGGATCCATTTTTTTAATAGCCAATGGTGTTTGAATATCTTTTCCAGTGAATTTATACCCTTTTACTACATACGTTGGTCTCTTAATTTGAAAACCAAGATATTCCTGTGCTTGCTTTTTAGTCAATTTTAAAGACGAATAAATTTTCTGTCTAAATGGTCCAATTTCTTCAACATTTTTCTCATATTTTTTTTGCTCTTCTGGTTCTAATTTTTCAGGACTTCCTGCTAATTTTACTTTCTTATACAAAATCTGTGATGCTGTTTCTAAATTAATAAATCGCTCAAATTCTTCCTTCGTAAACAGATCCCTAGCCACTCCAAGCTCTGTAAGTAAAGTATTATATTCTCCTTCTGAAACAAAAAATTCTGATTCTGCCTGTTCTTTAGTACCAATCATTTTTTCTACAATTTGCTGTATAGAAATATCAGGTTGTGTTTTTAATTCTTTCATATTATCTTTTACTTCTTTTTGTTGTTTCTCAGGATTTTTCGGTATATCAGCACGGGCATTTAATAAGGATACAGATGATACAGCAATAACTGCCACAGCTCCTAGCGCAGACCAGCGATATGATTTTTTTTTGAATTTTTTAATCATTAGAATTCTCCTTTTTAACATTCTTTTGTTTTTACTAAAATTCGCCACACCGGGTACTTGATAATAACCTGAGTAATGTTCCAAAAGACTAATAATAGTATGGCCATATGCAATTTGTTCCTCTGAATCTATACATGTAAGAGCTAATGCATCGCATGCTAGTTCTTGATCTTCCCGCATACATGAGTAGGCATACCAAAGAATAGGATTAAACCAATTTAAAATGAGTAAGCCATGCATTATCCAGTTCACACCAACATCCCTTCGCTTGATGTGAGCTAATTCATGATAAAAAATATACCGTAATTGTTGTTCCTCTAATATTTCCATATGTACTGTTGACAACAGCAACCTAGGCCGAATAAATCCGAACACTGTTGGACTGGAAACCTTTCCAGATACAAGTAGAGCGATTTCTTGTCGAACAGACATAGATTGCTTACACTCTTCAAAAATCTGGACAATCTTTTCATCTGTAATAACAGGTTGTTTTTTTATGTAAAGTAATAAACGCCTGTTCATAATAAATGTAGCAAAGCTTAGAAGAATAACGCCAGTAAGCCAGATGTATATACAGATTGTATAGAATGGAACCGTCCCATCATCCTGCTTTTCATTATTGTGTGTTTGTGTCTTGTTTGCCTGATTAGTTTGTGTTGAACTTGAGGTATAAGTATTTTCTTTTGTAAGAACCTTTGTATCGTCTATACCTTTCAATTCTTGCATACGTTCTTTTGAAGGAAAAATAGCTGCAGGGGTTCGGCTAGAAATGAATGCATCATTATTCTTGTAAGTAAGAACAGAATAGATACTATAGGAACTATCTGGCGACCAAGGTAATACAAGTCTTATTATTAATATAATCCATAGCATATATTGCCAACGTGGAGTTAATTTATTTCTAAATAACACCTTGATACATAAGATTAGGACCACTAATATACTAGCCATAATAGAGGTCTCTATCAACCAATCAAAAAAATGAAGCAGATAGACATTTATAAACATTTCTATCATTATGATCTATCCTTCCTCTGATTTTCCTCAGTTTTTTCATCCAGGATACGTTTAAGCTCGTTAATGTCTTCTGAAGACAACTTTTCTTCTTTCAAGAAATTTACCAGTAATGGTTTAAATGCTGCACCATAGAAACGTTTAAGCAAAGATTTTGTTTCTACTTGTAAATAACTATCTTGCGAAACCAAAGGATAATAAGCGTACATTCGCCCTTTATCTTGATGGTAAGCAACTGCTTCCTTGTGAACTAATCGATTAATTAGTGTTCGAATCGTTTTGGGTTTCCAATCCATATTCTTCTCCAACTCTTCAATCACTTCATTTGCTGTTTGTGGAGATTTTGACCACAGTACTTTCATTACTTCTAACTCCGCTTCTGAAATTTTAAGTAATTCTTTCATTGTTTTAAATTACACCTCCCTTGGATTACACTTGTAATCCGTAACAGAATATTACACTTGTAATCTTACGTTGTCAATCTTATTTTATATTTAGGAATTCCTTTCCTATTCCCATCAGCATAAGAACAAAAAATTAAGATAAGTATAAACTTTCATGTCCTCCTAATGAGACAAGAAAGTAGATGCTTCATAAATGTTTTTTGTTACTAATATAGATTTGAATTTACACTTCACATTTATTTAGTATTTGCTATTTTTACAAAGTTTCCACATTGGTGTCTTCATATTAAGAAGTCCCTACTTTCATGTCACAATATACGGAAAAGAAAGTGGGGACTAAATGAACTAGATTTATTCGTAATTAAACATAGTACGCTAGAAAATTAGTTCCTACTTTCAGGTCTTTCTACAATTGTTGTACAAAGACCTGAAAGTAGGAACTTCAATTTCTAACGAAAAATAACACAGTAAAAAGAGCGTGTTTTCATCTATTTATCTAAACACGCTCTTACGAATATATAAACCCTATATAAATTGCCAATTCCATTCTGAGTTTCTTTTAACCCTTTTATAATCTGTAGAGCTGCTACCATCCTGCACTTGCATTCATACCAGATCCCATAAAAGTAATAAATAACGGCCATAATAACGGCCATAACGTAAGAAGTATATTTACAAGTATAAGTATACTATATACCCCAGGGAAATTATGATTTTTACAATTTACCAATACTAAAATCACTAATAATATTATGGGTATTAAATATAAAAATAGCATTATAAACCAATACCATGTCATTAAAGTAAGACTCAAAGGTCCTAATATCATGTGTACAACTCCGAATGATATTCCTAATGCCCCAAAACTAAAGGTTGTAATTATTGTTTTTACAAGCACTTTAGCGAATTTTGAGTCGTACGTTTTTCTGCTATATAGACCTATCACAATGTACAACGATAGATAGGCCATTAATACACCTATCCAAGTCAATAACCAGTCTGCATCTAACATAAAGAAGACAAACAGCGACCAACTCACCCCTACTATTGAAAAAACAAGGGAAATAATTATATTTTTTAAAACTGGTTTCATGTTCATTTCACATCCTTTAAAAACTTAAGAATACATTATTAGCTTATATTCTTCTTTTTTTACCGCTTTACTATAGTCTGTTGTATATTTAATAACAGTAATTCCTTTACTTCTAAGTAGATTCTTTTCCCACGTTCTGCATCAGTTGACAGTTTAAAATTAATCATAATTTATTTTAATTAAATATATATTAACATTATATTAAGTATAAGTAAATAAAATTAACTTTAATTTAATATGTACCGCTCTTTTAATGGGGATTATTTATATGAATAATATTAATGTTATTCGAAAAATTATGGCATTTCGAAAAGGTGCAGGATTAACTAGTAAACGTTTATCTGAAGTAGCTGATACAAGATCTTCCATGTTAAGTAAGATTGAGTAATGGATCACGAATCCCCCCTTACAAACACTAAAGTTAATTTCTGTAGCATTAACTATTCCTTTAATTAATTTTTTCTTGGAAGATACTAATACAGAAGAATTAGTTGTAAGAGCGGATCAAAGAAAAAAATAACTTTCCCTGAAAGCGTTAATGTTTCGTATGAGTTATTCTCTCCTAATTTAGATGGATCACTGCACTGGAACTGGCTTTAATATGAATCTGCTACCTCAAACCGCTTCATCTCAAGTAAAACTATATCTAAATGAATGCCAATTCCATTCTGAGTTTCTTTTAACTAATACATATCTTTTTATATACGATTATCATGCCAGAAGTTTATTGGAAAATGATTATTCTCATTATAAGCTTCAAATTCATAACCTTTTTCTTTTAACCCTTTTATAATAGCTGGAACTGCCGCGACAGATTGTGGATGAATATCATGCATTAAAACAATTTCTTTTGAAGACGTCGCACCTGCTAAGACATTTTGAACAATTTTTGCAGCTGCTACATCAACAGGTAATTTATTGTATTTCCAATCTAAAGAATCAATTGTCCAATCCCACACTTTTAAATTATTTCCCACTACTTGATTTCGAAGTGATTCATTTAATCCAGGCATTGATCCATATGGTGGGCGTGTTAATTTCGGTGTGTTTCCAATAACATTTCTAATTAAAAATTGATCCTCTTTCATTTCCTTAACATATTCTTGATTGGTATATAGCTTTTTAAAATCATGTGTCATGCTATGCATGCCAACATAGTGGTTCTCTACATGTTCTTGTTTCACTAAATCTGGGAACCTTTTCACATTGTTGCCAATTAAAAAGAATGTTGCTTTCACATTATTTTTCTTTAATACATCTAATAGGTTAGCTGTATATTTTCCTGGTCCATCATCAAAAGTTAAATATACAACTTTTCTTTCTTTACCATCAAAACGATTAGGTATCGATTTTTTAAATTTATTTTTAGGTAGACTGCTCACTTGTTGAACACTGTTTACCTCTTTCGCATTTACCAACTTTGGATTCGTAATAGATTGAAACATGTAATACCCTATTACTACTAATGTAATGGCCAACAATACACTTATAATTCTTTTTTTCTTAAGCTTAATTTTCATATTATAATCTTCTTTCTATCGTATTAATAATCTGTATAGGTAAAAGTTAGTGTCCTGCACTAGCGTTTATGGCATTTCCTATAATAGTTAGAATTACTGGAAATAATACTGGTCCTAAGGTAAGGAAAATGTTTAAAAGTATAATAAATTTATATAGTAAGCTATAATTTTTACTATTACTGTTTTCGAATACTAGGATGAATAATGTTATTATAGTAATTAAATGCAGTAATAACATTATCAACCAATAATACATCATTATAGTAAGATTCGCCTTTTCTAATAGTTGGCATGTTATCCCTATTATTATTCCTAATACTGTAGCATTAAAGGAAATAAACAAAATTCTTTTTAGTATTCTAGGTAATGTTTTGTGATCCACAGTTTTATTATATAAGCCTATTAAAATACCTAAAGATAGATATGCTAGTACTAGGCCTACCCAATCCCATATCCAATCTTGACCTCCCATTAAATTAAACAAAAGCGAAATGATTCCTCCTACTGCAAGAATCAAGGAGATTATAATGTTAGTTAAAGCTGATTTCATAATGTTTTCACTTCCTAAAAATTTTTATATTAAAGCAATGGTGTTTACTCATATATTGTCATCTACTTATTAGAACTGCTTTTTAATTAACTGAGAATCTGTTTAATAGTGTTCTTTCTTTACTTTTTTGGAATCATACTTCCTCCTGTTCCCTATACAATTTGTGTACCTTGATTCAATTTATATTTTAAATCATTATTTTGTAAAGAGCCTTCTCCCCACTTTATGCAATTTAATAGGTCTAATCATTCTTGCTAATGCTGATGATCCTAGTTAGATATTCTCTTTACCACTAATTCTTTTAAGAGCTTATATAAATGATTATCATTAACTGTATATGCTCAACTTAAAAATGGTTCTATTGCTTTGCCTACAAACCCAGATTCTATTCCAAGTGCCAGTCCATCCGCTATTGTATTGTCAATCCAAAAGTCTTACACAGAAATTTCATCATATAATCAGGTCATCATACTTAATAGTTCATATGGAGAATAAGTATCAATCATTTCTTGTCTTATTTACTATTCTTACAACTATGCAGGTGCTTGAAAATTAATCATAATTTATTATAATTAAATATATATTAACAACATGTTTAGTTTAAGTGAAAATAATTAATTTTAATTTATTCACTTATTTAAAGGGGATTACGGATATGAACAATATTAATATTGGTGAAAAAATTATGGCATTTAGAAAAGGTGCCGGATTAACTAGTAAACGGTTAGCTGAATTATCTGATATAACACCTTCCATGTTAAGTCAGATTGAGAAAGGAATTACGAATCCATCCTTACAAACACTAAAACTAATTTCTTTGGCATTAAATATTCCTTTATTTAATTTTTTCTTAGAAGATACCAATACAGAAGAATTAGTTGTAAGAGCTAATCAAAGAAAAAAAATAACTTTCCCTGAAAGCGGCAATGTTTCGTATGAGTTATTATCACCTAATTTAGATGGATCACTGGAATTCGCTTTAATGAATCTGTTACCTCAAACCGCTTCTTCTATGGAACCTATGGCACATAAAGGTGAAGAAATAGCATTTGTTATGGAAGGCCAAGTAAAACTATATCTAAATGATGCGGTTCTACTTCTTAATCCAGGTGATAGTGTTAAAATCCCACCATATGCAAAACATAAATGGGAAAACACCTCTTTGCATAAAGTCACTGTTATATTTGGAGTAACCCCACCATCTTTTTAATTTCAAATACTAGCGCATAAAAGTTAGAGAAAATAATTCTCTAACTTTTTTGTATACATAACTGTATTAAAAAAATAAAAACTTGTCTCATAATTATTCGAGATTAAAATCTAAAAGATTAAGAGCAGTTAGAGACCTTTCTAATTACATACTTAATTTACTTTTTAATATCCAGTATTTTTCTCCGTTAGTTTCAAAAGAGAATTCTACCCATCCATTTGAATCTTCACGATAAATAAAGATGTTTGTTCCATGAATTACTGTACCAACTCTATTTTTCTCGACTGCTACATCTGATTTGCTTTTAATTTTTAAGTTAAATGGATAAGGTACATGGTAATAAGCAGCTGTTGATACAACATTTGCTGTTGTCCCATCTTCATACATGTTATATGGAATGTTATTAGATAACGCTTCAACATCTAATGTTTCAGGATTCTTTGGTAATTTTTTTGCAGATGTATAGTCTTCCGCACGGAAAGGTTTAATACGTTCCATAATATTTGCAATTTTTCCAGCCCAGCCTTTGTCTGATGCATATTTTACGTTCATACCAGCTAATGTTGGTCCATTATAATGCATGCCATCTTCTTCTAAATATCTTTCTCGTACATAATTGGCATTATAAGCTATACTGTCGCCGTAGGTTGGTAAATATTTTGCATATTTAAACGGATCCTTATCATACGCACGTAACCCAAATAAATTGTGTTTTCGATATGCAATTTCTGATTTTCCATATCCAGACTCTAAAATTGCATGGGCCGCTAAATACTGTGCATTCACACCATATTTATTTTGCGCATCAATAAAATCTTGTCCATGTCCCATTAATGGACTATCCGAATGGGATTGTGCAATAAAACTATCAATCTCTTGGGCAGTAATATTAGAAGCAACTGTTAAGTTTAAATCTTCATATGATGTAGCAGTAATGATTTCTTTGTCTTTTAAACCATTATTTTGATTTTGTTGCAACATATCCGTTTTAGCAGTAAGTTGAGCGGCCTCAGCGCGTGTTATAGACCTATTTGGTTGCCAGCCGTTATCAGTGCCATTAGAAATTTTTAAATCAATTAAAACATTGACGAATTTTTCACCCCAATGCCCTTTTAAATCCTCAAATTTACTTTGGTCATTATCATGTGCTGTACTTTGTAGTTTATAAGCATTTACTAGCATCGTTGCCATGGCAGCGCGAGTTACTTTACCGGATGGATTGAAGATTCCATTCCCTTCTCCTTTAATAATGCCAGCTTTTTCAGCTGCAGCAATATATGGAGTAGCCCAATGGTTTTGTGAATCTGTAAAGGATGGTTTTGCATCGAAGTCAATTTCTATCCCTAAAACTTTTGTCATAATTTTTGTGGCCGAAGCTCTGTCTAATGAATCATGAGAACCAAAAGTGCCATCTGGATAACCATTCAATACCTGTTTATTAACTAAATAATTAACAGATTTGTCCGCCCATGCTGGAACATCTGGGAACTTATGAGTATTCGCAAATGTATTAGATGAGTAGGATAGTAGACTTCCTGCAATAATTCCTGTAGCAATTAACTTGGATTTCATAAAATATTCTCCTTCTAAATCTTAATTTCTATCCATTTTCATGCATTTAATTTACATTATTCCTTTATTAAGAAGTAATAATAAAAAATTGCAATAAATGTTGGTGAGATTATTGAATAATTAACTATATTGTTAATGGATAATATATATAAGGAGTTGCATAAATAAAGGTTCTTTACCCAGCAAAGTATATAGAGAAAAGGTATTCTATCAATATGTATCTTTTAAAAATTTTTAGGCATAACATACAGTTGGTTCAACTATATTAGTTACCTGTATATAGGTGTCAATTAACAAATATAAGTTTATCTTCAACTATTTTAATTAAATTCAAGTTAATTTTGTATACTTATTAAACTAGTATACAAAATTGAAAATCAATCTCAATGAATCTTGATTAATTATAGTTAAGTATATATTAATACGTCAATACTTTATTAATTTTTAGTAAATAAAATTAATTTATATTGTTTTTTTAAGTAAACATTAAACATTTTTGTTAAAGTTATTCATTGACACTCGTGTACATAAGTAACTATAATCGTTACACCGAATTGAATAGATGTCAGCATCATTACAAACATATAAATATAAAAATAAAAAATCTCAATTTGGTAAGACAATAGATTGGTAGAGGTGTATATTTTTATGAAGCGCAAATTAATCACAACAGGTATCCTTGCAGGAGCTATATTATCTTATTCTTCTAATATTTTAGCGGATACTCACAAATTTCCTGATATTCCAAAGTGGGCAGAGCAATCTGTTAATTACTTAGTGGATAAACAAGTCTTAATTGGTTATCCAGATGGCACTTTTGGCTCAAATGTTACGTTAGATCGAGCTTCCGCTGCAACAATTATAACAAAAGCTTTAGGAATAGAAATTGATCCAAAAGCCAAACCTTCTTTTAAAGACTCTCAAGACCACTGGGGCGCTCCGTATATTGCTGCAGCTGAAAAAGCTGGCATTATTAAAGGAGAAGGGAATGGAATCTTCAATCCATCCGGTAAAGTAACTCGCGCTGCCATGGCAACGATGCTAGTAAATGCTTATAAACTACAAAGTACAGCACATGATAATGACCAAAGTAAATTTGAGGATTTAAAAGGGCATTGGGGTGAAAAATTCGTCAATGTTTTAATTGATTTAAAAATTTCTAATGGCACTGATAACGGCTGGCAACCAAATAGATTCATAACACGAGCTGAAGCTGCTCAACTTACTGCTAAAACAGATATGTTTTCTAAAGAAATAAAAGATAAATTGAGAGAAAAAGTCAACAGAAAGGATATGGATATCAATAGTAAAGAAGGTGAGTCAATTTCAATAGAAAATCGATCTTTAACTACTGAGACAGCTGTTTCAACACAAAATAAAAAAGAACAAATTCTACTAAATCAACACAAAAAACATTCTGGTAAAGTAACTGCTAAAACAGAAAAGTCCTTAATTATTTCTGATGGAAATACAAGTTTAGATGCTATGGTTTCTTCCCCTGAAATCCTTAAAGATATTCAAATTGGAGATACCGTTACTATTTATGCACCTATTTTTATAGATGGTCTTGTATTTGGTCAACCCGATACAGCTAAATATGCAATTGTTCAAAAAGAAAATGAAGAAAACGTGCTAAAAAAACAATATAAAATGCACACTGGAAATGTAATCAATAAATCAAGTGACGCTATTGAAATTTCTAGTGAGGATTCGACTGTTAGTGCTATCGTTTCCCCTGAAATCTTACAGGATATAAATATT
>NZ_KV827842.1:117710-128814 GCF_001836235.1 Bacillus sp. HMSC036E02
TATGGCAACTGGTGAATTATCCGCTAAAGCTCCTATCATCGAAAAGTTGGCAAGTAAGACAGTTACTCCTAATACAGGTATGGATAAATCGAAGTCGATATCAGAAGTCGATAAAAAAGAAAAAGCTTTACTAAATCAACACAAAAAACGTTCTGGTAAAGTAACTGCTAAAACAGAAAAGTCCTTAATTATTTCTGATGGAAATACAAGTTTAGATGCTATGGTTTCTTCCCCTGAAATCCTTAAAGATATTCAAATTGGAGATAGCGTTACTATTTATGCACCTATTTTTAAGGATGGTCTTGTATTTGGCCAGCCCGATACAGCTAACTATGCAATTGTTCAAAAAGAAAATGAAGAAAACGTGCTAAAAAAACAATATAAAATGCACACTGGAAATGTAATCAATAAATCAAATGACGCTATTGAAATTTCTAATGAGGATTCGGAGGATTCGACTGTTAGTGCTATCGTCTCCCCTGAAATCTTACAGGATATAAATATTGGAGATACCGTTACTATTTATGGGGCATATTTTATGAATAATATGGCAACTGGTGAATTATCCGCTAAAGCGCCAATCGTCGAAAAGGTGGAAAAATAAGCAATAGGTTTCAAATAAGAAAATCCCCATACCAATAAGTATATAGATGCTATTGAACTAACATCTATGACTGTGTTATTTATTAAAAATCGAAATAAATTTGCTTTTTCTAAAGCTAAAACAAAAAGCTTCTTATAATTAAGAAGCTTCTTGTCTTTTGTATAAGTGAAATACTTTCGTGGGTATTTTATTATAAGCTAAGTAGTTTAGAGTTTCATGTCTTTTTACAGTACAAATGTACAAGGACAAGAATCTCTAAACTATTTAGACAAGAAAGTCTAAACTTTCACTTTGACGTATTTGTTATAACATTTGTTGTTTGTATTGTCCCAACAGGTCCCGTCATTCCCGTTGGGAAGGTAATCCCAGGTAGTGGTGAGAAAATTGCTCCTATAAATCTAGGGTCTATAAAACATTTGGGATTAGACGATTTTCCGAACCGATTCAAATCAACACCTCCTTTCTTTCAAGATTCATTAAATATAAAATGAATTAATTGGTTAAAATAATAAAAAACACTTTTTTATTTTCATATGAAAACTCTAATTAAATCATTCATACTCTTAAAAAGCCACACATATTATCAAGTACTCTTTTAGAGTAAAAGTCTTGAGCTAATTAAATTTGTCAACATTTCATACATTGAACAAATAAGGTATGGCCAATTTATAATCACTTATACCTCGAATGAAAAAAAGATATTAATTTCGCAAATTCCATCAGAATCTAGTCCTTTATTTGGACAAAAAATCGTTCTAGTCAAAACTTTAAAATTGATAATTTACCTGTAGGGACTAAAGAATTAAAATGGGTTATTGAGCCTTCAGAGAAAGATCATCCTTCTACTATCTCTTTCAATGTAATGATTGATGTTTCCTTGGGTACCAATTCTATTCGTTGGAAAAATATTTTACATGTATCTAGGACTAAGGCTTACACAAATACTAAATATTATATCGCAAGTCCAATTGGTGCCACTAGCAAATTCACTGTAAAAATATACGCTATTACAAATTAGAAAATAAAAGAATCCCATTGGAGTTCCTTTTTGATGGAATACCATTTGGATTCTTTTCTGCTTTCATTTCGTAAACATTAGGATGGTGATTAAATTTATTAGTATATCATTTAAACCATTAAGGGATTTATATTTGGAACGAACCTTTACTCTCAAAGAAAAATTCAAAAATGTTAACTACATTTTCCCACTTATCATTTATTCAAAACTGGCTTCCAAAGCGATAGGGAAAAAATCCAATTTGTGTCACCATTGCCTTGATAATCTTGAACTGCTTCATACACTTTTCCCTCATGTACTACTCTATCACCTTTTGTATATGCTTTTCTTGCATCCCATTTTTCATATGTGGAATCCTCTGACTTTGTTATTACATTTAATACATCACTTCTACTAGATTCATTTCCAGCTAAATCCACCGCCGTCACTACATATTTATACGATGTATTAGCCTTTAATTCTTTATCCATAAAGGATGTATTATCCGTTGTCCCAATTTTATTCATAACTCCAAAGCTTTCTCTATATACAATATAGTGGTCTACGCCTACATTATCTTCAGACGGACTCCACATCAAGTCAACAGTTGTTGCTGTTGTACTCATACTATGTAATCCTTTCGGTTGAGTCGGAGCTTCTATATCTGGGATTTCATTTGTTGTCTTAACCTTTAGTTCTTCACTTTCTTTTGATATGTTTCCAGCAGAGTCTAACGCCTTTATTGTATAGGTATATTCCGTATTTGCTTTTAGTTTTTTATCAATAAATGTTGTACCTGGTACCGTATCAATTACTTCCCCATTGCGTAACACTTTATATTCCTTTACACCTATATTATCCGTAGAAGCCTTCCATGTTAGTGCAACACTATTGGCAGTAACCTTAGACGCATTTAATTCAGTTGGTTGACTTGGAGCTACTGTATCGGGAGTTTCATTATTTACTAGATTTACATCAATCACATTATAAAACGCATTTGACGTATCTGATACATCCCATACAGCTAAAATAACATGATAACCATTGCGATCAGTTGGTACATTAATTGTATGTGTTATATTATTTGATGCAGCAGAACCATCATGTTTCACAGTTCCAATTGGTTCTAATTCAGCACGTGTTAATGGTTTATTAGGATCCCATCCCTTTTTTGTAATGTAATAATGCCATTTACTTGTAGGATGTGCAGCTGTATATTTCCATGTAAAGGTATTTGCTCCACCCTTAATCGTGTTTTTGAACCAGCGATTTGATGTTTGTTGGTCAAGAATTCCTCCAAACAGTCCTCCTGCCGAAGCGATTTTTCCATCAATCGGTCCCCCATCTGGGAATCCTTTAGGTGCTTCTAGGCTTTGAGGTTCGTACATTATATTTCCACAATTTAAATTCAATGCTCCATAATTCTGACTACATAAAGCAGCACGGCTACTTGGCTTTTCAACAAATCCATGTGCATAAGCACTTTGAGGAATCATAGTAATAGCCGTTACCCCTGCAGCTAAAACACAAGCCCCAATTCCTTTTTTACTTTTTCTTAATCTTTCAAATTTAGATGTAAGTTTCAAATTCATTCTTGTCCCCTCAATATATTATTGTTATTGTTATCGCTAATATAATAGCAATATAGAGATAAACGAACAAATTACTAATAAATATACTAATACCTCTCATACATTGGTACGTTTATTATTATTTTTAATCTCATATAAAAATAAAATAAATACAATAAGTCTATTTTGTAATATTATGTATTAATAGAGGAATGAAAACACCACTTAATTTCACAAAAAATTCAAATATTAATTTAAAGAATAATATTTAACCTTATGTAAATAAAATACACTTTTAAAGTAAAAAAAGTCTAGAAGGAACTGGTAATACCAGTTTCTTCTAGACTTCACATTCCTATTATATAACTTGCAAATAAATCATTTCTAAAGCTAAATTCACACATATTTTCTAAACCTTAAAAAACACAATAAATAATCTACTTATATTCACATTGTGAATGTACACAAATCCTTTAACCTTAGACATTTACTCCTATAACCACATAACTACTGTAATTTATATATTGATTTGCTTCAGGATGTTCAAACTCATATATTAAAATTACCAGGCAGAATGAACTACTCACCACTTGGCAAAACATAAAGTGGGAGCTTCTCAGTTACACGACGAAATTAACCTTTCGTTTTCCTGATTGTTTGTCCAACTTAACTTTATAGTCCTTTTTAATAGTCATCTCCTACCCTGTTAATCCTTATTTTAAACAAATCATCAAGAGATTGATTATATAAGATAAGAAAGAGAATTAAAAACCCAATTCCCCCCATAACATTCTAACAATTTATTGTATTATTTTTACCTAATAAGGTACAGAAGCAAAGGGAAAAACTTCAGTATGCTTGAGGTTTAATACTAACGTTTTTAGGGTGAAACGTTTAAAGGGTACATTACTGAATTTTTATTAAATGTTCCTGTACCTAATATTTAAATTAACTTATGTCAAACTATTTTACAATACAGGTGTTTAACGTTACATATTTCTATATTTAATGGTACATTTCATCAACATACCTCCCCTAATCTTTATGCTAAATATAGAAAATTAAGCTCATTAGGATTTATTTTTGGAATTCTAATCATACCAAATGAATAGATTAGGCACATAATTGTCACAAATTAATAGTTTATTTTTTTCAACCATGAAAACTTTATTACCACTTTAATATTTACTTTTAAACTAAAACACATCTATAGCTACTTAATAATCCTTTAAATACTCTTTCAAAAGTGTCGATAGTTTTATATTTTTTATTTTTTTATTGTACATTTGTACATTTGATGTTAGGATTATGCCTATTAAAATTGAATCCTAACGATTCTTCTTTATAATTCCTATATTTTTATTAACGAATAAAAATATAGATTCTAAAACATGATCAAAATTAGAACAAAATTGTCGTTATTTTATAATGAGATCATGAAATACCTTTAGAATGGAATGATATATGCAACAACGTGTTAAGGGGTTACAGGGGGAACAAAAATGAGAGATTTTTTTGATGATAAGTATAAAAATATTGAATTAAAAAGGAGGTTAATCAATTTAATAAGTGAAATTAGCGAATTCAAAGGAAAATTAGCTGCTTATCAGGAACAAAATCCTGACATATTTAATAGTTTAGAAAAAACTATACCACTACATTACATAAAAAATTTCACTACTATTTTTGAGGATATAAAAGTTCCTAATAAAAGATTAAAAGAACTTATTTTAGATGATATAGTACCTCAAAATATTTCAGAAGATGCTATTTTTTGTTATTATCAAACACTTTCTTTTGTACATAAAAACTCCTGTACTTTATCAATTAATCCAGCAACTATACAGGAATTACATTTTCAACTAATACATTACCTTACCTCTGACAGTGCCAAATGGCGTGAAAAACCTTTTATTATTCCAGGTATTCCTGAGCATGGAATGCACTTGAATAGTTACCGCATTCTTCCGCATGAACTCATTCCACAGTTTATGGAGCAATTATGTGATCAATACAACTCATTAGATACTAGTAAAGGGCTACATTCACTTTTATTAATAGCTCGTTTTATATTAAATTTTTATTGTATAGTCCCTTTCAACCAAGGTAATGGTAGGCTAGCATTTATGTTAATGCAGTTGCTGCTAATTAAGAGTGGACATACATTTGTAAAATATGTATGTTTGGATAAGTATATTAAGAAAAATGAATCTGAATATTACAATTCAATTTATAAATCTTCGGTAAATTGGTACTGCGAGGAACACAATAGTAGCTTTTGGTTAAAAACGTTTTTAACTATTATATTAGAGGCTTACAAAGATCTGCATAACACTGTTCTTGATTCTATATGTAAACATACTAAAGTCGAGAGAATTCAAGATTTTATACTTAAACAAAAACAACCCTTTACTAAGGAAAATATTCGTAACAGATATCCAGACATTGCAGAGAGTACAATTAGTAAGGCTTTAAATTCCTTGCAATTATTTGGCCATATTAAGCTAGTTACAAAAGGAAGAAACGCAAAGTGGACTAAAGTTTGACCTTACTTTTAAAACTTTTACGGTTCAAAAATTCAATTATAACGTTATCAATTGTTTTTATGACTTTGGGCTCAAATTCATGGAATTTCATTTTAATTTTAGGCTATTATTATTACTTTAGTTATATCTAATTACTACAAAACATCTTATAGGAAAAGGTACGTTTCCCTCCACCTTTTCCTATAAAAATATGAGATATCAACATAGAAATGTTGTCGAAAAAAGTCGTATTTTAATATTTTTTCTTTATTTCCTGATTGTAAACGTTTCAATTTCATGTTACCATCTTAATCAAACAATAGATGGTAATAAAAATGCAAATATTTCTTTCCCTTAGAAACATATAAACGTACGGTAATCTCAAGGATATAAGGCCAAAGCAATATTTGATACCTACCAACTAATAGGAATTTTGCGCATATATTTTTCTGTTAATTCAGAAAAAACATTTTGTCCCTAAACAAAATTTGTTAGCGCGCAAACTTTAATTACACTAGAACACCCAAATAAATGTAATGTCTTTTTAATTGAACATTAAGATATGAAAAAAGAATTCTTCCTACAAAATTCAGCTGATGAACTTAAAGACATCTAAATTACTACCTTAAACGCCATCTATTGTTGACAATATATTTACCAACTATGAAAAAGAGCCTATCAAGGCTTCTTTTTTGTTATAATCATTCAAATTTCAATTCTATCTTGATACTTAGATTCCCCCACAAATCACCTCTACTTTTTTGCTCTCAATTATTAATTTCCGTTCCCAATTTGTTTAAATTTGTGAATAAAATTCCATCTTATAAAAATAATAAATACAACTAATCGTTATATATTAAAGAGGTGTCAATTTTGTCTTTAAATGAAAAAGTCTTAGAAACTAAAACAGATAAAAATATTGAAAAGATCCAAACAAGTAATTTAAAAGAACTTAAAAATACATTAGATAACATCTTTGATATTAGTGCAGATTTAATTGAACACCCTTTGCAATTAAAAACAAATACGAATATTCTACTATATTACTTTGAAGGCCTTACTGATGGTGTTGCTTTAAAAGGCAATGTTGTTACACCATTATTACAAGAAGTAAATGAAGACAGTCAAATATTTAATTCTAATATTATCGCTACTCATGCCAAAATAGTATATACATGGAATGAAATTAAAGAAGGATTACTTGAAGGTCAATGTGTACTATTTATGGAAGGAGAAAATCGTTCACTTCTAATAAATACAAAAGGCTGGGCAGAGAGAGCAATTCAAGAACCAATTTCAGAAGTTACTATTAAAGGATCGCATGATGGATTTATTGAGAATGCCACAAAAAATATAGGCTTAATTCGTCGATATCTTCCTTCTGCAGAGTTAAAAATCAAAAAGCTGACGATTGGAGAACGAGCAACTTCTGTTGTTTATTTAATTTATTTAGGTGACGTTGCAAATGCAGATGTAGTTCAAGAAATAGAAAACAGAATCTGTAGAATTAAAACGGATGCGGTATTAAGCATTGGTGAACTATCTAATTTTACAAAGGATCAAAATTGGTCTCCTTTTCCACAGGCTTATTTAAGCGAACGCCCAGATGCTATTTCAAATCATATACTTGATGGAAAAGTAGCGGTGTTAATGGATAGATCCCCTGGCGCAATGATTGTTCCAATGAATTTAATTGGATTCTTTCAAACTCCAGATGATTATAATATTCATTGGCTCATTGCATCATTTTTTCGCTTATTACGATTTGCAGGGTTTATTATAGCTATTTTTTTACCAGCATTTTATATAGCTATAGTCTCTTTTCACTTTGAAATCATTCCTATAGATTTATACACTTCTATTGCAACGTCAAGAGTCAAAGTCCCTTTCTCTCCCTTATTGGAAGCTTTTATAATGGAAATCACACTAGAAATGCTACGTGAAGCTGGTATTCGCTTACCACAACCAATTGGACAAACCATTGGAATAGTTGGAGGGATTGTAATTGGACAGGCGGCTGTTCAAGCTGGTCTTGTTAGTAACGTTATGGTTATTATCGTATCTATTACAGCCATTGCATCATTTATTGTTTCTAATTATGATTTATCAAGTTCTATACGCCTTATTCGTTTTCCAATGATGTTATTGGCATACTTTTATGGGATTGTAGGTATCGTTAGTGGATTAATGCTCTTATTCGCTCATTTTGTTTCACTTACCTCCTATGGTTCACCATACGGATTGCCAATCGCGCCATTTCGGCTTCAAGAATTAAAAGATTCTTTTGTAAGATTTCCTATTTCTATGATCACCACCCGCTCGAGTACAGGACAGCCGAAACAAAAAAAGAAAAAAGAAGGTGGTTCGCATGGGGAATCTTAAATTCCAAAACATAACTTTATTCGAATTTATTATTTTCATTCATTCACTGCAACTTGCATCAGGTATGTTAATCATGCCAAGCCCACTTGCTACTACGGCTGGCACAGATGGCTGGATTTCTATCATTCTTGGTTGGATAACTACTTCTATAATCGGCGTATTTATTGTATTAATGTTACAAAAAAATCCCAACAAAAATTTCTCACAAATCCTAAAAACGTACTTTGGTAAATGGATAGGGACAATTCTTTTTCTTTTATATGCCTTTTATCTATTTTTTGCTGGCTTTAATACTTTATTAAAGGCAACTGATATTGTAAAAGTGTGGATATTCCCTTCCACTCCTGCTTATCAAATCACCATATTATTACTATTACCATTTATTATTTTGGCCCTGAGTGGGTTAAGGGCTCTTACTAGTTATTCTATGCTTGTTTTCTTCTTCACTACTTGGATGCCACTATTTCTTCTTTTTTCACTAAAGACTAACTACAACCCTTTACACCTATTACCTATTTTTAAAGATGGATTATACCCTATTCTAAAGGCAACAAAAGAAACCATTACTCCTTATGCTGGCTTAGAACTTACATATTATATATACCCGTTCTTACAAAAAAAACAAAAAGCCATAAAAGGACTACTAATTGCGAATACTGGAACCATGTTTTTCTATCTATATGTGACTATTCTTTCTTATATATACTTTAGTCCGGAGGGGATAAAAGACGTAATCTGGCCAGTATTTCATCTGTTAAAAGGGGTTCGTTTTTCTTTCATGGAACGATTAGAAATTATATATATCGCTTACTATTTAATTGTATTTTCCACTACGATATATCCATATTTATTTTTCAGTTTTAAATCTGTGACCATTTCACTTCAAAAAAACGCCCGCAATTGGGCGCTGCTTGCTTTTATGTTATTTATAGTTGGCCTATTTATTTTCCTAAATCCCGATGTGGATCAATATTTGTTTATATATTCTCTTATGGATATCTTAAATGTCGTTTTCTTTATTCTATTACCAATCTTATTTTTCGCTTACAGTATTCTTTTTACTTGGATTACTAGGAGGAAACAACTTTGATTCGAAAATGGATATGGATTGTAATTTGTTGTGTATATTTAATTGGTTGTAGTCAGAGAATTCCTCTTGAGAAGGTTTCATTAATCCTGTTAATTGGCTTGGATAGAACCCCTAATGGAGACATAAAAGTTGGAACAAGCATACCACTCTTTCATCATAAACAGCCAAAAAGCACTATAGAACATTGGACACAAGCATCTACTGTATATACTGGATTCAGTAAAATAGATACGAAGTTAACTGGCTTTATGACAGCTTCCAAAGCTGAAATCATTTTAATTGGGAAAAAATTAGCGCAAGAAGCAAATTGGTTGCAGGAGCTTGATTCCTCTTATCGTGATCCTTACGCTACCATTAATGCTAAAGTAGTACTTGTAGATGGACCTGCAGAAGACATTTTTAAAATTCATAAGCCTAATAAACCATCACTTTCATCTTATATAAATGGTGTAATCGAATCCTCAATTCAAAATAACCAATCCGTCTCTTCTACAATTCAACAATTAATGAGAGAACAAAATGAAGAAGGCATGACGCAAACTGTTCCAATTATCAAAAAAACAAAGAATGAAATCGACACAGTAGGAATTGCATTTTTAAATCGCCAAGGGAAATATTTAACTCATATCCCTAAAAAAGATGTTAAATTTTTCAATCTTATAAATAAGCCAAAAAGTAACGGCCGAATGATACTACACCTTTCGCTTCCCCCTAAAAAATTTAACAAAAAAACAAACACTTCTATCTTCATACAGAACGCGAAAAGAAAGGTAGATGTTAATTTTCAAAACGGAAAATTTGTATTTAATTTCAATATATATGCTAATGTAGCTTTAATAGAAAAAACCAATGCGAATTTAATTAAGGGGCACTATGATAATAAAAAAAATATAAATAATTTAAAAAGTGCTATTCAAAAAGAAATTAATGATAATTTGCAAAATATGTTAAATGAAATACAGCAGAAGAAAATTGATCCAATTGGATTATCCCTATATGCTAGAGCTTTTCAATACAAAGAATGGAAAAAAGTAAAAGGAGATTGGTTGCAAGCGTTAGCAGAGGCTAAAATAAATGTAAAGACACACGTCAAAATAAAAGATACTGGGACCATTAGAAATTAGTCTAGCATTTAATAGCATTTCTCAAAGGAATCACAAATTGTTCTAGTGATTCCTTTGTTCTAAAAGAATAATGCTTTGTTTTAATGAAAATATCTTTTCCTGTCAAAAAGCTTAGTTCAAAGAAAAACTTCCTATCTTCTTCTACTTATCCTATCTGAAAAGGAAACAGGGTGAAAACTATCTTAATTGAATATTAGTAATAGTAAGTATAAAGAATATCAATTTACTATATATTACATTTATGTAAAAATAGATGTATGTTAAGCTTTTTCAAAATCTTTCCCCTAATAAAGATTTGAAGTAGCATTTCATGATTCTCCTTACTGTTAATATGCCTTGAAAAAGAACACAATAGGGTTCTTTTTCTTCTGATTACATCCTCAGTAATTACTTATTTAACATACAAAAAGGACTGACAATTACTTGCAATCCTTTTTACACCTTAATATACACTTGTATTAAGTACTTAACTCTTTATTTAGCATGCATATGAACTAAACCATTCATTATTATTTATATATAAAACACTTCAAAATTTAGAAATACACAATAACAAATCTTTCCCAACTTCCAGCTACATAACTATTAGCAGTTAATTCTCTACCACCATTTGCTGATATAAATCTACCATTACTTAACGCTTGTAATACATATATCCTATTGTCCCCACCATTATATAAGATAAATTTTTCCCATGCTCCAATTGATGTACGATCTGCTACTACTCTACCATTTGGCTCAAACGAAACGTACTTTCCATTACTTTTTGCTTTTAAAGCAAACGTATATAATTCCCCAGTCGGAATTAATT
>NZ_KV827842.1:128914-151093 GCF_001836235.1 Bacillus sp. HMSC036E02
AATTCGAATTTCTCCCATTCATTAACTGCACTACGATTTGCTACCACATTTCCCGATGGCTCAGCAGACACATATTGTAAATTTGCAGCTTGTATAGCAACAGTCCAGCTTCCATTAAATAGACTCACACCTTTTAGTGAACTTACATTTGATTGGTTGGCTGCCAATACATCATTCGATGGGGTTATCATCATGATCATTAAAACCATTGGCAACAACATTAAAACTAACTTTTTAAAGATATTATTACCATTTACATGAGTTATGAACCTCTTCATTCCTATTCCTCCCTTAATATATAGCACTCATAAACATCATAGCAAATATGTAAAATTATGTAACTGAAGAGATTCTTTATCAACAAATACCTTATTATTCTGTTTCTTTTTTCTCAAATCTAAAACATCTAAACATCAATCTGTCCTCAAACATATTTTTAAAATTAATTTCACTTTATTTTAAATAAAAGCCAAATAGCCCGTACATAATCAACGACTATTAAGCATCTAACTAATAATTTGAATGTTTTTCATGTTAATCTATTGAAGTTTCCTTACATAATGAATTTGTTCATATGGTTACCCTTCTTTGCGATACTCTTAATAGTATGCATTGTTATAGTTAGTAATCCTTATATAAAAATTTATAATACTATATAAGTAAAGACTATTTATACAATGGAGGTTTACACTATGAAGAATCTACTAGAGTTTCTTACCCATCCATTTATTCAATATCCATTAATCATAATTTTAACTATCGCTATATTAAAAACAGGCTATGATTTAGGCTCATTCATAATAAAATTAAAATATATGTAAATTATATATAGAATTTCATTTTTCAGCCAAAAGATAAATTTCATTTTCTTAATTTAACCCCCTAGTCTTTACTTCCATCCCGCAATATAAGTGACACAATAATCTGATTATGTATTATTTTCAGAATCGAGATTAAAAGATTATTTGCATAGATTAATAACGTATATATTATTTCGAAAAAATAACATACCTTACCTAACATTACATAATAACTTAATGTGCATTTATCAATCGCATTGTTTTTGACATATTCCTGAAATCAAAAATATACAATTCATATTGAGACATATGGTCACAATACCTACATTTTATATTTTTGTCTGTTTCACAAATATGCGGTACATTCAAGTTTCGAACCACTTCCAATACATGCTCTTTGCAAACAAACAAAAAATCACCTTATTTCTATAAAATGAAAATCAATTATTGTAGTTCTTTTTTTACTTAGCAAAAGCCCTTTAAAACAATTTCCAGTCCCGCGCGGATTTACAGAAAATTGAAATCGAAACTACAAATTTAGTATAGGAAAAAAATAACAACAAGTCTACGAATTTTTATTTAAACATTCTGAATTAATAGTCTTAAAGCAGATTTCTATCTCTATAAAACACCGTAACCAAGCCTTCATTTAGGAATTCGCTGAAAATTTTGTAAATATTTGAGAAATATTAATTATATTTATACAACCAATTATTTGGTGTAGTACCTTACTGTTTGTGACACCACTTTATATTGATACGATATAGTTAATGCACGAACCTATTTTAACCATCCTAAACCAGAATACTCCTAACCTAATTTTTTGGGATAATATAGAATACAGTAATGAGATAAATACAGTAGTTTCAACGACTAAAGATGATAGTCGGATATTAAAATCTGATACGAAATAATGATTCGGAAAAACAAATAAAAATATAAAGCAAAAGCTTATATAAGTTATTAAAGCCAATATCAATACATAAAATTGCACATATACATGTTTACGCAATGAATTCACCTTCTTGATTTTTCTATACTTTTTATTAAAAAACGCATCCCACCTACATTTACCTATACAAATTTAAGAAATAAATAATTCAAAAATAAAAATACTACAACAAAGAATGTCGATTTGTTTCTTTTCGTTGATTTTCCAACGTGTTGTATTTAAGAAAATAAGGAAATACCTGACATAATAAATAAAAAAATTGATAATAATCAATCATCTGTAATACTCCATCCATACAAAAATAAGAAGTCTCTTTTAAGAGACTTCTTATTTCTAATACAAACGACATACATAGGATAAATATACACAATATTATCGGGATGGTGTGCTTTGTTGCCTCTTTAGAATAACACACAATATCTCATTTTTGTTTAATAATACCAATTTATAAAACTTTATCAACATTAAAATATTCCATTTAAAGCAAATGAACAAAAATAACCCCAACAAAATATTCACTTATAGGATTAGCATATGTAAAAAGTGGCTAACATCCCATTTATAGTTTTTAAAATTTATCACCCCTTCCTTTTAAAGAATACTTAAAATATTGGATATATTACCTTATATCGACATCTTATGTATGCAAAATTACATTTCAAACCCAATTGAAAATAATTCTCGTTGTAACTATAATAGTTTCAAGGAGTGGTATTTTCACTTCCTTTTCAAATCTCAAAATATATTAAAGGAGGAACTAGCATTATGAAAAAAGCTATTTTAGCAGGGGCACTAGGAATTGCAGTACTATCAGGTATGAATTTACCAGGAGCAGAGGCACTAAAAGCGAGTGCGGCAACTACGAATTTAGAAATTCAAGAAGTTACAAAATATTACTCTATGAATTCCTATGAAGTTTCTCAAAAAGAATCATTTAATCTTAGTAAAGGGGAAGAACTTACAGTCTTTGTACAAAATTCCGGGTTCCCCATTTCTTATACAGTCTTTGATGCAGATAATCAAGTAATTGGCACATACAATGCTAATTCACCATATGGTCGCGTATTCAAAGCACAAAAAGACGGTAATATTTCTGTTCAATTTCAAGCAGGAGTAAATTCTTCTTACATGAAGAAAATGAATTTCACAGCTAAATTTGCAGTTTCTAAACTTAACCAACAATAAAAAATTTAACGATCCTCTTTAAAAGCAAATTAAAAAGGTATATCCCTTCAATGGGATATACCTTTAACTTTAGTGAATTTTATATTGACCAGATAACTGCTCTTGCGCCATACGCACTAGACGTTTTGTAATTTCTCCACCTACTGAACCATTTGCTCGTGATGTTGAATCTGGTCCAAGTGTAACACCAAACTCCTGAGCAATTTCATACTTCATTTGCTCAATTGCACTTGCTGCCGCTGCTACCAAAATCTCGTTTGAATTATTATTTTCTCGTATTTGCATTTCTAACACACCTCCATTTAATTGGTAATATCATGCTCTATTTCCAATTAAATATGCAAAATTTATATTTATTTAAGTAAGCATGTGATTTACATTATTAAATTCAAAGTAAAAAAAAGTTTTTCAATAAAATTTATCTGATATTTATTAATTTTATTGAATTTTAAACTCTCTAATTAATTCTTTTAACTCTTGTGATAGCCAACTGAATGATCTTGATAGTTCTCCACTTTCTTGTACATACATTTCTTGCTCTTTCATACTAGTCTCTACATTACTACTGCTATCCAAATATGTATTGGAAATATGTGATAATTCATTTACAATCTGAACAATGTTATAAATTATATTTAGTATTTGTTAACGGCCAGAGGAACGAAATAGGTATGAAAAAGTAGCTAATTTGCTAGAATGCCCAAATAGTATTTATTTTAGTGTGCTTATTGGTGAGGAATGGAGACTGATTTTAATTTAATTTTTTTCGAAAATAAAAAAGAGACCTATTTATTAGATCTCTTTTTTACTTTATCCCAGCTTAATTATTCTATTTTCTTACTTAAAAATCTAATATCCCCATAACTTCTTTTGCAAATAGTTTAAATCTACGCAAATTCTATTCTTTAATGCAGGGTAGATTTATAGCCCGTGAAAATGTTATTTCATTTTTGAAGACCCTTTTACAAAATCCTTAATATCCTTTAATTTTTTCCCACTAATATTATCTTTGATGATTGAATATATTTCATTTTTAATATAAAAAGTTTTCTCTTTAACCTTTACCTCAAATTTATATTTATATTTATTTTTATCCCAATCTATTAGATTGCTTTTTAGTTGCGCAATATCCCTTAAATCAAACTGAATCATAAAAGGTTCTACAGCTGGATAAAAATGTCCAAGTTTACTATTTTCCTTTAAAAAAACTATATATGTGTCACCAGATTTAGGTTTTATATACAATGGATCTTTATTTTTCACTTTTTTTGTAAACACTTTCGTAGCACCTTTCAGAATTATTCCATTTTCATCAATAACTTCATTACTTTCCTCTAATACTAGGCTTTCTGAGTATCTATGATTTATTAAAATTTTATTCTCTACGGAGTCCCCTTTTAAAATTTCTTTAACATGAAAATTAAACAGATGGCCTTCGACATCTTCATCTTGAATCTCATATGATGAATTGTTTGCCATATTCCATTTAGAGTGTAAACCGTTATATTTACCTAGTACAATTACATCTGCTTCTTCTACCATTTCACTTAAATGATTTGTAGTTTTGAATGTCTTACTTAATACTATAGTTTCAGAATTCGATGAAACATTAGACACTTCTGCTATATCTGTATTTGACCAAATTGTTTTACCAATAATAATTAAAAAAGTAAATATTAATAAACATAGACTCCATTTTATTACTTTATGTATATACATTATAATAACGTCTCCTTAAAAGATATTTTATACCATTTTCTCAATATGAATATTCCGAACTTTTAAAAAATATTAATTCAAAACAAGATAATGATGCTATAATTCTCTTGTTAAAAATAATCTTTGGAGGGATAATATGAATTTTAGAAAAGGAATTACTGCATTTTTATTAGGTAGTGTATTTGTCTTTTCCAGCGTTGGAGTTTCAGAAGCTTATGTAAAAGAAGGATGGAAGCTACCTTCAAAATCAGCTACATATAAGTGGGGAGACAGATTAGACGATGGCTCCAGTATCATTAAATCTGGTTGGCAAGCTGCAGATTCAGCCTGGTACACTGCTTCTCGTATTAACTTTACAGTTTCTTCTTCTTCAGTGAACAAATTAAACTCTTGGTTTGAAAGTTCCTCTACTTATTATGGAAGAATGAACACAACTTATAATACATCCACTAAAAAAGTAACAAAATTCGCTGGTGATATTAATGCAGGGAATACAAATATTACAAAATCTAATGTTGCTAAAAGTACAGGAGTACATGAGTTTGGTCATGCAATAGGAATAGGTCACAACAGTGGCACTTCAATTATGAACAGCAATCGTAATCGTACTACTATGCACGTCCCTCAAACTGACGATAAAAATGGTGTGAATGCAATCTATTAACAGAAAAAGGAGATGATTTCTTAATGTTAAGTAAAAAAGCAAAAACTATAGTAATTGCAATTCCTTTAGCTGCAGTGATTGGTTTTGGAGGATATTCAGCATATAATAGTCACTTCTCCAATGTTGCTGGCGAAGATAAGAATGCTGAAACTGTCATTCTCAGTAAAGATTTCCCTGCTACAAGTGATTTAAATCAAATGATTAATGAAGCTGATCTAGTTGTAATTGGTGAATATGGAGGTCTTGACTCTAAGTGGAATATGGCACGTAATCCAAATAATCCATCGGAAGAAGATACAGAAAATTATGTTGAAGGACATCTATATAATTTCAATATTTCCGAAACAATTAAAGGTAATAATGAAAATAAACAAATAAAAATTAATCATCGTTTTGCTGAAACAGTTAAGCTTGAAGATTCTAATGCAGTTGTTGCACCAGATGGCACAGTTACAAAACAAGCTACTAAGGTAACTACTAAAAATGTTCAAAATAAGGATCCTTTATATATCGAGCCTAAAGTTAATAAAAAATATATGCTATTTTTGAAGAAGGATCAATTATTTGGAAACTACTACGGAGCAATTGAACCATTTGCAATTACTTTTGATGAAAATAACAAAGCTGACCTTCAAACAAACATAGAAACTATTAATGAAAGTAAAATGTCTTCCAAGGCAGAAATTGCAGGTAAAACAATTGTATTAAAAAATGAAATACATGAAACTATTACTGACAATATTAGCGGTAAGACCCTTAATGAATTAATAGATCAAGTAAAACAAAATGCTAAGTAATAACCATAACCTATAATAATTTATCCTAATTCATACGATAGTAAAAATTAATTTATTAAAGTTGTCATAAATTAAATACAACCTATCTTGAACTACTCCTACTTCCACATCTTTTAGAATTTTGGGATGAATGTCATGAAATAATAAAAAAGAAAGGGCTTATCTTTAAGTAATCCTTAACATAAGCCCCTCCTTCTATCTAATTATTTAAACACATTCGTTTCCATTACTCTATACAGCAATTTCTATAACAATGCATTACCTATTTCAAATATTGAAAACTACAAATTAGTTAAAAAATTAAACGTTTATGCAGTTGGTTGGACTGCACTATTACCACCAATTTCCATTATGCATATAATTGAAAAATTAGTCCATTTCTAAATTTATAATGAGGCTACACTGAATATTATTAAAATGTTGATATAAGACACTTCACTACACTAAAAATATACTCAGAAGTACTTTCCACCTCATAAGATTAAAAGTACAACAGATAGGATCTTATGCTATTACACATAAGAGCCTATCTGACTAGTATTATAAACAACTATTTATATAAAAGTCTTTTATACTAAATAAAAAATACATCTACAATTATTCTGGGAAAATGAAGCTAGAGTCCCCTTCACTATTAGCTGAATCCTCTTTTGGGAATGTAATAGTAGATCCTTCATTTCCATTATTTATTTCTTGTTCCTCAGGAAATACAATGGAAGAATCATTATTTAAGTTTGGTGAAAAACCAAGTTTAGATAAAATGGCTTTTAAGTCAGGTAACACACCAATTTTATCCGAAGTTGGATCATTAGATTTCGTTCCAGTACTAGAATCACTTAAAATATCCCTAAGCTCGCTTGGTGTATATACTCTCCCCTGATTATTTTTTACAATTCCTTGAATTGATGCTGCAGCACCAGCAATAATAGGCGATGCACTAGATGTTCCAGCAAAACTAGATGTATATAGATTTGTTATAAATTCACTTGGTTTAGCATCTGTAGTATCTACTGCATTCCCCCATCCATACACATCCACTCTACTACCGTAATTAGAGAAATATGAACGTTTATGAGGAACCCTTGCAGAAGCTGCCCCAACCATAATTGCCCCTGAATCTTTAAAATCAGGACTATTACGATTTAAAACTTGTTTACCATTACGGTCTCTAAATTGATCCAAGTCATTTCCACCGTTTGCACCTGCTTCAATAATAATAATTCCCTTATTTGTTCCCATACGAATTGCATCAAATATGTCTGGTTTTACTTCCACTGGAAAATAGTTCTTATCTCCATATCCATCGTAAGTTGCTTGTGCCTCTAGTAAAAGAATATCACCAGCTTGCATATTGTTAACCGCACTTAAAATAGCATCAGCTGTATTATAATTTCCGTTATCCCTAATCTGGGATACAACCTTTACCTTAGCCTTTGGTGCAATCCCAATTCCACCAATGTTATTATCCTCTGCAGAAACAATTCCCAATACTGAGGTACCATGATCATGGTGTTCACTCTTATTCTGTCCGGACATCAATTCAATCTTTTGATTCACTAAATCTTCATGATTTAATAACCAACCATACTCCATATCTACGAAAGTAGTTCCTTTTCCGTCCCCACCATTTATACTCCAAGCATAAGGTGCATTAATTCCTAATGGTGCTGGTTCAAGGTAACCTTGTCTTGTAAGTCTAGGCTCATCATATGGATTAACAGATAAATTTGGTAAACGCTCTTCAGGTGGCGTTTCTTCTTCCTGTAAATACGCCGTTTCAATAAGAGATGATTTCTCAAACTTTGCAAGTAAGGCTTGTACATCAATATCACCTTGGTTTTCTACAATATAATAGTTTAGCAAATTGGAAGAAATATGTTCGGAGTCGTTTATTTCTCTACCTAAATTTTTAATTTCTTTAGGATTTAAAGAACTAAAAAGTCGATTTATAGTTACATTTGGGTATTCGTTTAAAATTCCAATTAAGTCAGGATCTTTTTTTTCTTCTTTAATGAATTTTTCTATTCCATCCTGATACGGCAAATTTGCCTCATTTTTAAATTTCAAAATTAATTGTTTCGTAACTTGCTTATGTACAGTAGAATTCAATTGCTTATTTAAATAATTGTAACTAGCTGCATAGGCAACTTCTGATTTATCACTTGGAAGTAGTCCACCCACCCCATTAAATGCCGTTAACGCAATTGAAGAAACTATAATTTTCTTAAAATTTTTCAAAATGTGCACCTCTTTTAATTTATATATAATTATAAAATGCTTTATATGACCTTAATTCTTTTATATAAACTTCTTATATTTCCAACTCCGTTCATTTTTTAATATTTGCTTAAACATCATTAATACAACTACTTCATACCATCAAACCTATTAATTTAGCTACATAACTGTAACTATTATAGTTACATCTATAACTAATAGTCAATCTAATTTTTTATGCAATTTCGCATTTTAAATAATACATACTTCTAATTATTTTAAGATAAGTTAAACTTCTATCATTTTAAGTAATTGCATATATGTAATATAAAGCATGTAAAGGAGGTCAAAACGTGGTAATCTCAAGGCAAGATTCCTGGACTAACGATAACGATTTACTTCTCGCATCAACAGTACTCCAGAATATTCGTAACGGTGGAACACAGTTAGCTGCATTCAAAGAAGTAGCAAAGCTACTAAACCGGACACCTGCAGCCTGTGGATTTCGCTGGAATTCATACGTGAAAAAACAATACCAAGAGGAAATACAACAAGCAAAACAAAATCGAGAAGTGGGAAATAATATTTCTCCCTCTCAACAAAAAAAAGAAACAAACTCTTTATCTATGACATTAGATGATATTATTCTCTTTCTACAAAATTATAAAAAAACATATGAATTTACAAACTTACAAAGTCAAATAAAACATTTAGAGACAGAAAATCAGTCCCTTCTACAACGTATAACTATGTACGAAGGAGAGTATCGTATGTTACTTAATCATATTGATAAGACAAGAAGTTTAGTTGAAATTAATTAAATCAAGTAGCAAATTACTTTTATACACTTAAGTCGTAACCTAAAAAACTCATTATATATAAATTAAATTTAAACACTAATAAATAAAGTGCACGCTTATTAATAATAAACGTGCACTTTATTTAACTCTTAAAACATAAAATTTAATTTTCAACTCATTAACAATATTAAAATTAAGATGTTTGTTTTATAGGTACTTCTTTACTTCTATTCTCAATAAGTCTATCTAGAGGTAAGTAAACAAATCCAGAAATAATATAACCTACACCTATGATTGTAAATAACATATGCCCTAAAAGCTGATCCAGTAATACACCGCCTAGAAGGGGTCCAAATACATTACCTGTAATCCATTACAGGCCAGCCGCCCCCATATAAGTCCCCCTCAAATGTTCTGGAGCTATATTAGCGACGAATGTCATTTGTACAGGTGACATAATCATTTCCCTACTGTATAAACTGTATAAGCTATCAATAATGAGCTTAGAATAATTAAATCATTTGCATCTACTACATGAAACCACTTTGGTAACCACCCTATAGCTAAAAGGCCAACACCAAAAAGAATGGCACCATATAGCATTGATTTACCAATTGATTTGTGAGTTAACCACTTTGAAATTGGAAATTGAAAACATACAACCCATAAGCCATTTAAAGTCATTAAATATGGAATTTCTTTATAATCCTTCATTTGTATTGGAACCGTTAGCCAAGACGCGTCTTGTGAAGTCTTAATACGATTGCTATTTAAAAAACTTTTTTTCAAATTGTGCTATATCATGAAATACAAACGTTACACGTAATATAAAAAGATTATAAGATCACTACTCTTCAAACAAATTAACCAGATCCTCAAAATTAAGAACTGGTTAATTTGTGTTTAAACATTATATTAATTGAAAACCATAAAATTTATATACTCGAAACAATAAATACAGAGTTACCTACCAAATCGTATCTTCCAAAGTAATTTGGTGTTATAAAGTGGTCTCCTTTTTTAAAGGAATAGTGCTCCCCTTCTTTAATTAATTCACCTTCACCCTCTATTACACTAACAAGAAGGAATTCTTTTTGTTGTTCCAAACTAGTTAATCCATCTAACTCCCATTTTGCCACTGAAAAATATGGACATTTGATAAAGCTAGTTATAATCAAATCATCTACTTTTTCATATTTAACCATTAACTGATTTGATTTAAATGGAGTTTCTATTACATCAATGCTCTTTTCAAGATGCAGATCACGTAAATTCCCTTCTGAATCTCTTCTATCATAATCATACAATCTATAGGTTTTATCAGAGTTTTGTTGTGTTTCTAATACTAAAATCCCTTTACCAATTGCATGGACAGTTCCACTCGGCACATAGAAGAAATCTCCAGGTTTGACCTTCACACGATGTAACAGTTGGTTCCACTCTTTTTGTTCAATCATAGACATTAATTCTTCTTTTGTTTTCGCATGATGCCCATATATAATTTCTGCGTCTTTAGTGGAATCGATTACATACCAGCACTCTGTTTTTCCTAGTTCTCCATTCTCATGCACGCTAGCATATTCATTATTAGGATGAACTTGAACAGATAGATCTTGATTGGCATCCAAAATTTTTGTAAGAAGGGGGAAACGCTCCCCCTCCATATTTCCAAATAAATCTCGATGGTTATCCCACAATTCACCCAAGGATAGCCCTTTATACTTTCCGTTCTTAACAATACTTTGTCCATGTTGATGCGCTGCAAAAGCCCAACACTCTCCAGTTTGATTTGATGGAATTTCATATCCAAAAGAAGTTAAATGTGTCCCACCCCAAATTCTTTCTTTAAAAACAGGTGCAAAAAATAATGGTTCAGTCATGATTTGAATCCTCCATTCTATGCAATTTCATCTAGTAGTTTGTATGCTTCTGCTTTTGTTTGAACAGATAATAACTGCTCTCTATAACTATCATCCATTAGTTTTCGAGAAAGCATTTGAAGGATTTTCAAATGTTGATTTCCCTCATTTTCTTTTGGTACTGCAATCATAAATATTAATTTTGCTTCAGTTCCATCAAGACTCTTCCAATCTATCCCTGATTGTTTAATTCCAAATACCACGCTCGGTTTCCTAACAGCATCTGATTTTCCATGCGGAATAGCAATGTTTACACCAATCCCTGTAGTACTTTCTTGTTCACGATTCATAATAGCTTGTTTAAATTCTGTCACTGAATGCAATGCACCTACATGCTTTAATTTTTGAATCATCTCATCAATGATGTCATCTCGTGTTTCTCCTTTTAAATCCGTTTCAATTAATTCTAAATTTGTAATATCTGTTAGCTTTTTAATTTTCATCTTCTCTACTTGTGAACTTTTGCTTTGTGCTTCTTGCTCCATTTGTTGCACTTCTATTGTTGCTGATACTTCTTTTATTTGTTCATTTTCTTGTTTTTCTAACTTTGAAACGTCTTTTTTCAATACATTTACTACAACAGCTGTCACAATAGAGCCTACAATTACAGCTACAAAAAACATAAACACATTATCTACTGCCCCTAACACTGCAACTATTGGACCACCATGTGCTACTCTGTCTCCTACATGACCGATCATCGCAATCACAGCACCCGTCATCGAACCAGCCATTATACTTGGAATAACCCGAAGTGGATCTTGTGCTGCAAAGGGGATTGCACCTTCCGTAATACCAAATAGCCCCATTGTAAATGATGCTTTACCCATTTCTCTCTCTGAATCTTGAAATTTCCCCTTACCTATGAAAGTAGCCAGTCCCATTCCAATTGGTGGTATACAAATTGCTGCAGCAATTGGACCCATAATTTCATAGTTTCCTTCTCCAATCATTGCTGAACCAAATAAGAATGCTACTTTATTGACTGGACCACCCATATCGAATGAAATCATTGCCCCTAAAATTAATGCTAAGAGAATTGAACTTGACCCTTGCATACCTGCTAACCAAGCTGTTAATGATAAGAAAACTTGTGCAACAGGAGCACCAATAATAAATACAAATGCTAAGCCTACAATAAGAGAAGTAAATACCGGAATAATAATAATCGGCATAATTGGTTGAATCGCTTTTGGAACTTTTAATTTTTTGATTCCTAACGCTATGTAACCAGCTAGAAAACCAGCGATAATTCCACCAAGAAAACCAGCACCACTTTCACTTCCGTAAAAGTTTCCTGTTGCTGCAATATATCCACCAATCATCCCAGGAACAAGTCCAGGTTTATCCGCTATACTATATGCAATATATCCAGCCAGTATTGGAACCATGAACGTAAATGATGCACCACCAATTTGTTCAATGGTTTTCCAAAAAGAACCCTCTGGAATCACTAAACCCCCAGGAGTTTTTTCTCCCCCAAGTGTTAAGGCAATAGCAATTAATAATCCTCCAACTACGATAAATGGGACCATAAAAGATACACCATTCATTAAATGACGATATATCGGATTTTGCTTTTTTTCCTGTTGGTTACTTTCTACTTTTTTTGACTGTGAATGATAAATAGATACATCCCCGCTGATTACTTTCTCAATTAATTCTCCTGGTTTACGAATACCATCCTGTACTCCAACAACCAACAATTTTTTCCCTACAAATCTATCTTTATTTACGACTCTATCCGCAGCTATAATAATGCCGTCCGCCTCGCGAATATCTTGTTCAGTTAACTCATTTTCTACCCCTATTCCACCTTGGGTTTCAACTTTCATTTGGACTCCTAATTTATCCGCTGTTTTTTGTAAATTTTCAGCTGCCATATAGGTATGGGCAATTCCATTTGGACATGATGTAACCGCTAACAATTTCATTCTTAATCCTCCTCACACTTTTTACTAAGCGCCTACATTTACTATAAATTAATATTAAGACGTCAAAAGTTTCATTTTTTACCGTAACTTCCGGAAAATAAATCTTTTACCTAAGCAAATAACAGTTATTTGGGCCTCTACTTTTCGGTTAAGTATGTAAAAAGGACAAAAATTTCATTACGTTTGTTTCTTTCGTAAGTTTTTGAATAAAGGATGGTTGCTCACTTATAAAGGATAGTTCCTGAAACAATTGTTTCGTTACCTCTTGTCCATCACTTTTAACTGCTAGCATAAATACAAGTGATACTTTCTCTGCTCCCCAATCAATTGGTTCTTTTAATGTAGCGATTGCAATTACTGACTCTTGAATAAATTTCGGATTTCCATGAGGAATTGCAATTCCTCCCCCAATTGTTGTTGCTGACATTTTTTCTCTTATAATTGCATTTTCTGCATACTCTTTATCTACATAACTCTTACTATGCAAAGCATATGCTAATTTTTCAATTAACTCATATGGATGTTGTATATCCTGTTGTAAAAATACTAAAAATGGAGATGTATAATTGAGCATAACAAAGTCTTTTTGTTCTTTATAACTTGGCTCATCACAATTTTGTATAAATTCTCCTAGCTTCTTTTCTTCCGGTCCTTCTAATAATGGGGATACTACTATATAAGGAATGTTTAATCTTGAAAGAGTAGTAGTTGAAATAACAAGATCCACATCACGATGTTTCAAAATATAACCTTGTAAATCAGCTTTTGAAATACAGTCCATCACATGGATATGACGGAATTTACGCTCAATTTTTGTACGTAACAATTGCGACATGCCAATTCCCATATGACAAACAATAATTACATTTTTAGATTTCCCCTGGTAATCTAATCGTTCAACAGATGCTTCAAAGTGTAGCGTAAGATAAGCCGCTTCTTCTTCTGGAATATATATAGTTAGAGATTCATTTATTTCTTCTAATACTTGTATCAATACATTAAACGCATAGGGATACATTCTTTTTATATCGTGTAACATTGGATTCGAGACAGAAAGGTCATAGTTTAGACGATTCAATGCGGTATATAGATGAATAGTTAACCCTTCAATTAAAATATCGTCTTTACTGAAATCAATTCCATATAACTTCGACATACGGTTAACTAATTGTTGTATAACCATAGCAAGCATTGGATTACTTTCAGTAAGTGTGCTATCCTTCATTGGTTTATCTTGATAACGGATTTTTCCACCTAAAATATGAGCTGTTAAATATGTAACTTCCTCCTCTGTAAAATGAACAGAAAAAACACATTCCAGCTGTTTTAAAAACTCCAATGTCCATATATATTCTTTTGTTTCTTTCAGTATTTTAATTTCCTTTTCAGCATTTAAAATAGGTTGCTTAAGCTTCATTCTTCGTACCATAAGCAACGTATGCACTAATAAACTTTCAAATGTATCATCTGTAAAAAACAATGCATTTCTTTTTTGTAACGCTTTCAATTCGTTCGTAACAAATTCAACCTCATGATATTGAAATTGTTCTTTAATAAATTGATTTGTAAGATCAGAATTACCAATCAAATCTGATAATCTAGCCAATGCTCTTCTTTTTTTCTTTTCATTTCCATCAATAATAAGTCCAACTCGCTGCTTTGAAACAATGGTTAAATCAAAATGATGTAACCATACTTCAATTCTATCTAGATCTTTTTTTATAGTAGTTCGACTTACAAAATGTTGGGATGCCATTTTCTGTGCAGTAACTGCCTTTACATTCATTAATAAGTTATATGCAATTTGTAGAATTCTTTCTTCATCTGATTCATACTTTGTGCGATTATTAATACAATAAAGTTTATTAAACAAGTCCACCTTTTCATATTCCTCAATCTCTAAGTACACACCTAGTCCCGGTTTCCTAACAAGAATCGCACTTGAATAACCCGCAAGGTGCTCCTCAATTATTTTAAAGTCATTACGAATTGTTTTTTCAGAGCAATTCACCGTATCCGCAAGGTCTTGTACTAATGAATAGTCGTTAGATTCAGATAATAGCAGAAATAAAATTTCTTTTTGTCTTGTATTCATAAATTCCACCTATCTCTTATATCTTTCTATGTTATATGCATTACTTTACAAGGTACTTTTACGCTCTCTTATAACTAGTACTTTCGATTATTTATACTCACTTTTAAATTTTAACTACCTTACGTTAAAAAATCTTATTTAGAATTAATTACTTTTCTCGATACCCCAGCGTCTAAGAAGATAATTAATTCCAATATACAGTAAAGTAGCCCGATTAAAAGTTTAATTTATTACCAAGGCTCCGGAAAATCTGCCTTATTTTTGTAACGAAATAAAATTAGTTAAAACTAGCAATGGGAGCGATAATCGAAAATATATTAAAGCTTTTTTGTTGAAATTCTATAAATCAACGGGCGGAATAATTCATTTATTATAAAGACACAAATTTTGATAGGAAAGTACTTGCACTATGCATGCCTCATCCTTTTTTGCTTAAATACATAAAACTCATATAACGCTAACTACTTTAATTTACGAAGACTGCAGTAATAACGAAACTCTTTAATAAAATCCTATATTAGTAGTTTTTTATCTACATAATTAATTTTAATCTCTCTTCTAGAACTTCCCTATCCGATTGTGATTTTGAAATTATAAGACATGTATCATTCCCACAAATACATCCTACTTTTTCTTTCCAGTCTAAAGAGTCTAATAACACACCTATAACATGTGCATTACCCGGTAAAGTTTTAATGATGGTTAATTGATTTATATAATCAATCTTTACGACGACTTCCCCCAATTTTTTCTTTAACATCATATCAGTTTGTATTCTATCTCCTGTGGAGTTTTTATATATAGTTAAACCATTTGAAGAAACTGTCTTTATTATATTTAATTCGCGAATATCTCGCGAAATAGTAGCTTGTGTTACAATTGCACCTTTTTTTGCTAACAGCTCTACTAACTTTTCTTGTGTATCTATTTCATGCTCTCTCACCGCTTGTTTAATTAGCCTTTGTCTTTTCTCTTTTCTCATAAAAGACGCCCCTTATATCGTTATACTTTTATTATATCTTCCTATAAATTTTATCCGAAAGAGGCAAAGGGGAATGTTGCGGAAACGTTCATAGTTTTGAGCACTTTAAGTAAACCTTTTTCTCTTGTATATGGAGTACCCCCATCGTTATCAAGTTAAGCTCATACAACGTCAATTATAGTTGACGTTGTTTTTTTCTAAAGGCTACATGTGAGGGAATTTAAAGAGTTGCATACGAAATAAACCCTAAAGGGTTTCATTTTTTAAATTTAAGCCACTTGATTATCAGACATGGTGCAATTGTAAACGACACCTAATATATCAAAGACTGTTTTCTTCTCATACCTATGGGATTTTCGTCCGTTTTCCTGTAAGAGATTGAACAGACGCAACAATATCTTTGTTAATTCTTCGGCGTCTTTTTGTAAAGATTGATAAATAAGTGAGAAATAATCTTTTATGATATAAGTTGCTTTATATTCGCTTAATTCTCGTTTCTTCTTGATGAAGAGTAATTGGCGCATTTGAAACATGGTGGAGGAACAAAGAAGGATACTTATTAATTGTCCGTATAAGTGACATTCTAGTCTTTCCAATTTTACAGAACTACATTGATGAATACGAAAAAATGGATACATTCCAATATAGATTTCAGGAATTTCATATGTTTCACCTGACTGTAATTGATTAATAAATTGCTCCATATCTAATTGGATGTACTCAGATTGTTTTTTTATGGTTCCATTTTGAAAGTATTCAGGTTCTTTATTCTTCTGATATATACGTGCATTAAGCTTTAATCGTGAAATAAAATAAGCACCACACTCGCTTATAGTATGTAAATCTTTTAAGTCGAAATATCCTAAATCACGTATACATACATCGTTCGGTTGAAGGGATGTTAAACAAGTAGAAGCATACGTTTTATCATTGTGTTTTCCTGATCCTACATGAATATGAAGAAATTGACCACTTAGTAAATCATACTCTAGTTGAATTTTTACACCAGCACTTTGACCGCTACCACCTGAACCTTGATATGTAGAAGTGAATTTATCTGGAACCTGAAAATGTGTAGAATCCAATATACGGATACGTCGAAAATAGTTTGTATAAAAAGTTGGAATCTTGCTAGAAGAACATAATTGTTGGTGAAGTAAATGCGCTAAGAGTTGTTGTAAAAACTGAACAGCCTGAGGGTTAAAACGTTGATTGAGTCCCTCTGGACTCATAGAAATACAGGTGTTAGCTTCTAATTGACTACATAATTGTGTCAATGAAGTATGAGCTATGTTTTTGCTTAACCAAACACAAAGAGCCACTAAGTCTTGTGCATGATATTTACTCCTTCGTTGTACAAACCCTATCTTTCTAGCTAACTGATCCAAAGCATGTGGTGACATATGTCGCTGTAATTCTTCAGTAAACAATTCTATTTCATCAAAAATCGATAAATCCATACTAAAAACGCCATCCTTTCTGTATGTTTCTACAAAAAGAATAGCGTATCTTTGCATTTTGAGGAAGTTTAGTTTTGTTAGCTTGATAGCAATCTGGTGCTACCCCATATTTGGAATTTAATGTTCGTTCAATATAATCTACTTCTGTCTGTTAAAGATGGATTGATCATATCCGTTACTGCACGATATAGATTTTCCGGATATTCAGCTATTCGATGACATAAATACAAGTACCACTCTTTTCCGTAAGTTAAATATACTTTACAGTTGTACCCCTTACTTTTTAAATCCATTAACAAATCCGGACGGATTCCGTATAGCATTTCCATTTCTACGTTGGGTCGATTAAGGTATTGACGGTTTTCCATTTCTTGAATAAGCATTTCATCATGTGTGGCTATGGATACTGGGTGGTTAGATTCTATTATTTGTTCTACAAGTTTAAGATAACGATTATTTAATTCCTTTGATCTAGACATAGCAACATCAGCTGTTTCTTGATAAGCCCCTTTGACAACTCGTATTTTCCCAGGATAATGAACTAATTCCTGAACATCATTGTTGGACCTATATAAATGTGCCTGTATAGTGATCCCTACATTAGGATATTGCGTAGTTGTTTTTTTATAGATATCAAGAATATCGTCAGTTTTTGATGTTTCTTCCATACTTATCATAAGTGTAACGCCGTACAGACTTGCTTTCTTGGCTAACTCAAGTAAATGAATATAAGCTGTTTCTGGATCCACAGATAATCCAATATGTGATAAATCAAACGACACAGTCGACTTCATGGAGAAGAAACCCATTTCTTCAATAAGATTCAAAAACTCGTTTTTGGCGTTTCGGCATTCTTCTAAATCTGTTGTATTTTCACCAATGTATTCCAATGAAATAGAATAACCTCTTGAAATCAGTTCTTTTGCTGTTGCAAGCCCATCTTGCCTATGCTCTCCGGTTACAAACCGTTTGGCGGCTTGCAATAATAAAGGATAGAGTTCATTGGACTGCTGAATATAAGATTTAATATGTTCATTTCGTGCAACCGATTTAAGTGCTTGGGTGAATTGAACCTTTGGATTAGTCATAACTTACATCTCCTTTTTCATATTTATATAAACTTTATCATGGTAAAATGGTTTATATTAGTACCATTTATAATGAATTTTCAAAGTACCAATTTTAGATAAGGAGTAAATTTTAGATAAGGAGTAAATTTCAATATGCTTTGGATACCCATTGACCGGTCATTAGATATACCATTAACTAGACAAGTTTATCAGCAAATACGAGAACAAATTTTAAACGGGGACTTACAATCAGGAGAAAAACTACCATCGACACGTGAACTATCTTCTGAGTTGAATGTATCCAGGAATGTGATTTTGGAAGCGTATGATCAATTATTGGCTGAAGGATTTTTAGTTGCAAAAAGGGGTGCTGGAACATTTGTTGCCGAAGGAACTTTTTTAGAACAACAGAATATAACCCCTTCATTTCATTCTGTGAATTGGAGTGAAGATAAAAATAAAGATGATAACATCATCAACTTTCGTTCAGGTATACCAGCACTGGATTTATTTCCGCGTAAGACATGGGCAAAATTGTCTTATACCATATGGAATGACATTGCACCTTCTACTTTTGGATACGATATTCCCGAAGGACGTCCGGAATTACGACAGGTTTTATCACGCTATTTACTGAAAACAAGAGGTGTTGATTGTCATCCAGAACAAATTGTGATTACATCTGGTGCAACCCAAGCTATGACACTTGTTTCTAAATTACTTTTATCGCACGATGATACAGTGATAATGGAAGATCCAATCACAAATGATATTCAAACTATATTTAAAAATTCAGGTGCTCTTCTTTACCCTATACCTGTTGATGAATATGGAATGAAGACATCGTTGCTGCCATTAAATAATTATCCAAAGTTTATCTTTGTTACTCCGTCCCACCAGTTTCCGTTAGGAGGAACGTTACCAATTCAACGAAGGATTCAATTGATTAACTATTCTAGAAGAACAAATTGTTATCTTGTTGAGGATGATTATGACAGTGAATTTAGATATGAAGGACCGCCTGTAAGTTCATTACAGGGATTGGATTCAGATCGTGTATTATATATTGGTTCGTTTAGTAAAATCTTATCACCAGCCCTTAGAATGGGATATTTAATTCTTCCTTCACAACTTATTGAAAAATGTCGCAAGCTAAAATGGTTTTCGGATTTACATACCCCTTCTTTAGAACAGCTTATCCTTGCCCGTTTTATTGATGAAGGCTATTTGGAACGACATATTATGAAGATGAAGAAAATGTACAAAAAACGAAGAAACTTCCTTATTCATTGCTTAAAAACAACATTTTCGAATAGGGTTAATATTTTCGGTTATTCAACAGGCTTACACCTAATTGTTGAATTAAATGAATCCCATTTTTCAAAAGAATTACTCGAATGGATCGAACGGTTTGGAGTTAAAGTATATCCTGTAGAAGATCATACTATAGAAAAAGGAAAACATCATAATCGCATTATTTTAGGTTATGGGCATCTAAAAAATGAAGAAATTAAAGAAGGTGTGACCAGACTACATAAAGCAATATATAATTTTAAATCCAAAAATTAAAGCCGAGCCGTCCTTAGCTTAGCATGAGGACAACTCGGCTTAGTTTTCTGTCAGGATCCCATCACTATCCAGCTAAAATTTTATAGTACCTACAGAACGAAATTTTGTGTTAACTTGTAACAAAAAGTTCATTTTTTCGTTTTGGGAAAGAACGTATCTCTTAACTTGATGGTCATGGGGTGGTACCCCTTATATGTTGAAGATCTTTTAAGTAAAAATACCCTAAATCACGGATACATAAATCATTTGGTTCCACAGTTGAGACACACAAAGAACCATAGGTTCGATCATGTTGTTTACCTGGACTTTGTATGGATATGTAGGAATTGTCCGCTTAATAGGTCATATTCAAGTTGAATTTTCATTCCAGCAGCATGGCTACATCCTCCCGCCCCAGGATAAACGGATGAAAGCTGAAATGCAGTTGAATCTAAAATACAAATCCGCTTGAAAACAGAGGTGTATGGAGAAGAAATTCGTATAGATGAAGTTAATTTTTTATTTAGAAGTTTAGTCAATATATGTTGTAAAAACTGAATGGCCGCTTTATTAAACCGTTTATTCAATCCTTCCGGGATGATGAGTACTTCTGTGGATGCTTCTAAACAGCTAGATAACTGAGCTAAAGAGGTTGTAGCGAGATTTTGTACAAAAATTTGGAGATAAAAAACTTTGAATTTCTTGAACAAATAATTGTAATTCATCAGATACAGAAATAAACATACAAAAACGCCATCCTTTCCCATAATTCTACAGAAAGAATAGCGTATTTTTACACTTTAAAGAAGAGTAAGAAAAACATCCAAAAGAAAAGCAGATATTTAAAAAGGATTTTGAATCTTGATTATATAAAAATCTAAAATTTTTTATTCTTTCTGAATATTACTTATCCCTTTTACTAATCCTGTCTCTGTTCCTTTTTCTAATTCTTTCTCGGTTTCTTTTTCTAATCCTTTTACCAATTCTTTCTCTGTTCCTTTTTCTGTCCCTTTCTCCGCTTCTTCATTCTTCTTACTATGCCCCTCTAACATTCCCACTAATATTTCTGTAATCATTGACATAGGTACACCTTTATCCAATAACATTTTAAGAAATTCAAATATACTGAGACCCTGTGAGTTAATTGCATTATATTTGTTATTGATATGTTGTTCTATATTTTTTTCGGAAAGTTGATTATCCCTAGTCTTACTTTCAGGAATATATTTTTGATTATTGCTCACTATACGTGAAGTTGTAGTACTTAGAGAATTATTATTTACAGCTGTAGTATTTAAAGGATAAAACCTGTTATTTATGTTTGAACTGATTTTCATCTCTCATTTTCCTCTTTCTTTTTTGATAAATTTAATATGAAATTTCATCCCACATTGTTATATCACATATCCATTTATTATAAGTATAATATAAATTTCGTTTAAACTAAATAGAGCGTTATATATATGTTCTATTTTGCAATTCTTAAAAATCACTATAAATAGGTAAAATTCCATTCTTCTTTGTAGGAAATCTATAAATCTGAAATACATTTGAATATTAAATATAAATTTAGGCATAAAAACTATAATCTATTCTTATGTTTTGATAGAAAGAATAGATCGTGTTTTTTCATTTTTAAAAAGTGTACTAAATAGACAATTTAAGTAATGAATTTGTTTCACTTTAAGATGAGGAACAAATTTGAGCTTATCTGATAACGAAACAGAAACGGTAATAATGGCACAACAAAAAAATGGAATTTCATAGAAAATTCATTTTTAGCTTGATTGGCATGTGGTGGTACCCCACATCCATCGACTTAAGTGATTTTAATACGCCTAAGTACCAAAAAAACGTTATTCTTCCTAAACAAGCTAGACTAAAAAGGATAACGTCTATTTGGCTTTATGAGTAGTGAAAAACCTTAGTTTTATAACGATATATCGGTGCCTTATATTTCTGTCTAATCATTATTTCTGTTACCTTTATATATTTACATAATCTTCATTATCAGTAGTCAATACTGCATAGAATTTT
>NZ_KV827843.1:0-12266 GCF_001836235.1 Bacillus sp. HMSC036E02
TATCAATATTAAATAAACCATATTCACTTAATTCCGTTTTCGAAAATTATGTAAATAAGCTGTCCATATGGACAGCTTATTGTATTGTTGGCTTAGCGTGGGTTTTTTCCGAAATGCTGGCGGTACCTCTTTTAGCAACATAAATTGATTTTTTCTATCCCTCGTGAATTTCTTTAATACTTTTTCCTTCTAAAAACGCATGTCCCGTTTTAATTTTTTCTACTGTTTCAAATCCATACTTTGCATACACCTTTTCTACTGTTTCATTAATTGGGATCACCCAAAGATTATCTAGTCCTCTATTCATTACTTCACTTTGAATAAAGTGAATAAGTTCACCTATTAACCCTTTACCTCTAAACTTTTCAATTGTAGCAACACTTTCCATTCGGGCTTGTTTTTCATGTTCAAAAATACAAGCGATGGAACATGCTACTCCATTGTATCTAAGTAGATAGTGAGTGAATGCTGGATGTTGGAATTCATCTTGAAAAGCTTTTTTTCTAACTTCGCCTCCCAACTCTTTTATACTACATTCAATATCTAAAGCTTCTTCAAAATTTAATTCAGATACCTTTTCAATAGTAACTTTTTCATTTTTATCTTTTTTAGTTAGTTCCTTATTCCATAATTGAACTGGACTTATTAATTCTTCAAATCCAAAATTCTTTATTTGCAATTCAGAAATCAGTTTTTCTTGCATATCTAAGTTGTATATATAAAATCTAGGTACTATATTTTTAGTCTTATAGAACTGGACTACTTCATCTACTATCATTTGTGGATTTAAACTTACTACACTTACATGTGCATGATTTGCATCATAATAATATGGGTTACTTTCATTACAAAATATAGAACCCCATGATTTCTCTATTCGGCTAGTAAAGGTTTCAAGATATGCAAAATCAAGCTCAAGAACATTTTTTAAACTAGTCATACGATATTCCCTCTTCTCTATTTATATCTTCTATACCTTATTATACATTTAAATATTTTAATTTTCGGTTTTTTTAAATTAAAATATTTCCAAGAAGGGGTTCCACCAACATAACGCGAAATTCGTACGTTAAGCATACATAAAACCAACTTGAATATGGTAAAATAATGAAAAGGATGGTGAGGACAGTGAAAATGTTGGTGGGATTAGGGATTTGCACGATTCTTAGTTTAATTATTATGATAAGTGGTTACCAAATTCATATAAAAAAACGCCTATCTCTTATTGCAGGATATCAGGAAGAAACTTTTATTGGTGATAAAAATAAACTAGCTAAATTATTCGGTATATTTGCTTATGTAGTAGGAATTGCTACATTTTTACTCCCTTTTGGATTAGAAATCTTCGGAAATATTGCAAGCATTATTTATGGAGTATGTATATGCGGTGGAGTAATAGTAGTTTTAATACGAAAGCAATCTATTAATAAACTATGTTAAGAAAAAGAGTCTTGCATCCAGACTCTTTTTTATTTTCAATAAAACAGAACCAAAAACGGTCGTTTTTGTTATAAATGTTAACTTAGCACAAATAGGCACTTACAGCAAAATGAATAATTGGTTAAAAGAAGGAATACTTTTGTATTTTAAAGAATTTTATACTTTATTAAATATTTAATAAGTAAGGGGCTTACTGCCAGTTAATATAAGTTTTGCTACTAAAAAAGGAGGTAAATTAGAGTCGATAATGAAGAAAGAAACAAACTTTAACTCATCGTTGAAACCGAATGCACAAAGCAGAAATCTAGTTTCAAAAATTACACATTTCCCCAGTACCTACGTGATTTTTATTTTTGGTTTACTGATTTCCAGGATAGGTGATTCCCTTTATACGTTTGCTCTTCCTTGGATTGCCTATAAGTTAACTGGATCAGCAATAATTATGAGTTCACTTTTTGCTATCGGTGTGTTACCTATTGTTTTATTTGGTCCAATCGTAGGAGTAGTAGTGGATCGTTTTGATCGGCGGAAATTAATGTGGGTTGCTGATGTAGGATGTATTATTTTAGTATCCTTAATTCCTCTCCTGTATAACTTGAGCGTACTTCAACTCTGGCATCTATATGTTGTTTCTTTTATTTTAGCCGTACTATCGATGTTATTTGACGTAGCGACTATTACAGTAATTCCACAAATCGCAGGTCCATCGTTAACAAGAGCCAATTCCGCATACCAAATGGTTAACCAAATTGCTAGTTTAGCAGGACCCGCATTAGCCGGTATTATAATTGCTATAATAGGGGGGATTAATGCCCTCTGGATAAATGCTCTCTCTTTTATAGCTACTCTAGTTGCTGTATTACTATTGCCGAAATTAGAAAAGAAGAAACCTACAGATAGAGCAAAAACACTATTACAAACTATAAAGAATGATATGAGAGAAGGGCTTAAATGGTTAATAAATGATCGTCTTAACCTTGCTTTATCTCTTCAAGCAATGGTCGGAAATTTTGGTGCTAGCGCTGTATTAGGTGGGCTTATGTATTATTTACTTTCTACATTAAATCTATCCGCTGAAGAAAGTGGGATTAATTATACTTTAATTGGGGTAGGTGGTCTTTTAGGAAGTATCATTGTTATTCCACTTGAACAACGATTTCGAAGGGGAATCCTTATTCCAACCCTTCTTGCTGTGGGAGCAATTGGATTGACCTATGCAATATGGAGTGAATATTGGCTTGCGCCGGGGATTTCATTTGGTCTGGCTATGATTTGTAATATAGCCTGGAATACTATTGTGGCATCCGTTCGACAGGAAACAGTACCCACCGATATGCAGGGAAGAGTTTTAGGATTTTCACGTGTGCTTACTCGTTTGGCTATGCCATTAGGAGCACTAGTAGGTGGATTAATTTCCGATTTTAATCCAGTTGCAATATTTATTTTGGCATCAACTGCAAAGTTCATTGAGGTTATTATCGCGCTTACTAGTCCTATTCGTAAACTATAAGCAATAGTGTTTCTTCATTAATGATTTTCTTACTAATTAAAAACTAATAACTTGTGATGAATCTCTGATTTTTCTTTTCAAGAATATGAATTTATATCATTCGATTGGAGATAACCTAAATAACTAGCTGAGCAAAAAGCCAATTTCCTTAGCGTACAGGAAATTGGCTTTTTGTTTATCGTGAGGTAGTTATTTTTAGCTGAAAAATCAACAATGGAAATAAAATCCAGTCTATGACCCATTTTTACACGTATCTCGGCTGAACCCCCTCTTAGCGTACGGTAAACTCAAGTTTTCTAACTTAGAAAATCCTTAGCGTACGAAATTCGCGTTTTGTTGGCGGGCCCCCAAGAAAAAAATGACTTTACATTAGTCGCCTTTTTTCTAAAAAATTATATTAAACCAATTAAGTTATTAAGCATTTATTTTATTTAAAATTGAAACTTTATTAGTAGTAAATAATACATAATCTTGCTTTTTAGTTTTAATTAAGATGCGATCGGTTGTACCATAAGGTGTCCCAATTCGAATTGCATCATTTTTTTCAACGCCAGCATAAGTATCATCTTCAGTAACCTCAATAATTTCATTTAATGGAATATTAACTTTTGCTAATTGCCACTTAATAATTAATTCCTCTGTTGTTTTTATAACATCAATACCCAACATATTACCAAGACCTTTCTATTCTATTTTCTAAATATAATTATAAATCAAATAATTATATTTGTAATTAAGTATCTTTATTGGATATTTATGTTTGCCAATGATATGAATAACAAATTATTTTTATCTATTTTCGAAAGTAAACTTTTAGCCAAAAGTTTACTTTCATTTCCCCTTAAACGTTGACTTCCATTTGATTTCATTGAAATGTTAAAATAGACAAAAAAGTATACATTCAAATCATTGAAAATAAAGGAATTAAAAAACAGATGAATAAAAAGCAATATTTAATTGATGTACAACCAATTCGGAGCAAAGAACAGATCGAAGATATGAAATGGCCTCTTGAATATTCAGAAATAGAGTCCTGTTAACAGTTACAAGACTCTTATAAAGATTATGTAAATGTATACATGTAACAGAAATAATAATAAAGCATATATAAGGCACCGATAGATCACTATAAAACTAAGGTTTTGCACTATCCATATAGCTAAAAAGACAGTATCCTTTCTGTATATTTTTACAAAAAGAATAGTGTTCTTTTCATTTTAAGAATACTTTGTTTTCGTATCTTGATAACAATTTGGCTATCAGAAACGAACACACACGGTTTCAATAATTAACTTGTTTAAATATGGATGTTGAACGTTCGTTCGCTTATACTTAAAATAATAGGTCAGTTTAATGAATTATATTGATAGAGATCTATTTCATCTTACAAATTTGAGAAGTTTAAAGGTTCAAAAATGCATTTTTAAAGTACTAAATAATTAATGGTACCTTTTAAAATATTATTGGTTTCATTTCAATATAAACAATTCCGGCTATATAGCTAAAAAATGTGATATAATATCTATTGAACATATGAATAGGATAACAACTACCTGCTGTTGGCAAGTAGCAATTTATCTAATGAAAAAATCACTTGTTTCCAAGACAAGTGATTTTTTTATATACATTACCTATACTATTTTTGAGATCCATTAGATATTTTAGTTCCCTTATTTATATTGTGTACTCATTTCCCCACTCCTTTGATTTAAATACTATATCCCGTTTTCAGCAGCATCGATTTATAGTATTGACTCGATATATAATAAATATTGTTTAATCTAAAAGCCACTTTTATATTCACCTTTTATAAATCCTTCTTCACTAGAGTCAAATGAATATCACTTTTCATATCCAACTTCATATTCTTCCATGTAATTTCGTTCTTAATGTGTAAAAGTGTAAATGTGGAGATTTACACTTTTACACAAGTTCACAAAAATAATATAACAATAAATTTTTATATTGTAATATAATTAAATAGACTTCGTTATTTACAAACAGGAGGGATTTCATTGGAAGACTTTGATGATGAGCTACGCCAAATTGATATGGATCAAAAAGAAGCGATACTAGTTGTAAGAGCTTACAAAAGGTATTTAGCAAAAACAGATGAAGATAGTGAATATGGAACAGAAGTAATTGAGCGTATTAGCAATAGTGATACTACTCGTGAAGATGCTGATTTTATTATAAGATGCACGGAAGTTATTGATGATCTTATCGATAAAGTCGTCGAGGAGAAAGTAGCAAATAAAAGCTAACCTATACTACTATAGGAAACCCCTCCTCAAAAAACTTCTAGCATATAGACTACAGATTATCTCTAAATGAGCTTGTTGTATTACGAATGAAACATTTGCATTTTTAAAACAATACATTATCTATTCCTGAACTAGTGCGCCCAAGATATCACACCGATAATTGACTCTTTGTTTTTTGCCACTTTAGGTTCGGAACCTATCTTTGGAGTTATGATGAAGATGTACCAAGATTTCTAACGGAAATCTCTATTCAAAAAAATGATTAGTTTGGAGATAAAGCGGACAAATTTGAGGAAAGGGATCTCTGCATAACATTTTCTAAATACTTTTATTTTAAAGATGATTCAGAAGCAATTAGGATTTAAAACTCACATATAATTCTTTAGTCGAAAAGGAATAAAAAAACTAGTTTGTTAGACAAACCACTTTTTTCTTTTTGGTAAGTCAGGAAACTTCTTCATTGTGTCAACAGCATGCATGAGCGTGAAATATGGATGTTTTAAAATCATTTTAGGTCCGCTCTTTTTCATAATTTCCTTAACTAAACCTTTCATATCTGATTTATAACAATGAATTTTGCAATTTTGACATGCTGGTTTCTTTTCTTGAAATGGACATTTTGATAAACGAAAATAAGCATAATCTTTTAATTTTTGACATTCTGCACATAGAGTATTTTGTTTGTGTTCGTTTTTACAATACATATCAATCATAATGCTAATTGTTTTCTCTTCACGTTCAATTCGATTCATAAATTGGCGCCTCCTGTATCAAAGTCTCTCTGCTTTGATTGTAAAACTTTTTAGAGAGTTTACTTGAATTTTTAATGACAGTTTTTCTAATGTTTATCTCTTTCCTAAGACTTAAATATGGTTTCTTCTTTTTCTTGGGGGCTTCGGGTACCTAAACGACTCGAACAGCAAGAGTTCACTTGATATTTCCACGTTATTAATTGATTCTATTGGAAGGTGAGGAGTATTTGAATTTTACTGCTATATCAAATAATTCAGCCTTAGAGCACGCAATCAGCGTTTTGTTTTAGGACCACTATACAATTTTTAAATTAATGAATATGTGGTGGTACCGCTTTTTATAAAATTGGATTTTTAGCGGAATGAATGTTAAGTTAACTTTACATTTTGTTAATTATGGTATACATTGAGGGTAAGAGGTGGTGAACTTGACTATTTTTAACAAAGTAAAGGAAATTAGAGCTCGTTTTAATTTCACACAAAGTGTATTAGCTGAAAAAGTTGGAGTGACGAGGCAAACGATCGCGGCAATTGAAAAAGGGGATTACATCCCTTCATTATTACTAGCATTGTCAATTTGTGATGTGTTTGATTTGAAGATGGAAGAAGTGTTTGTATTAAATAAGGAGGAAGAAGAGGATGAATAGATTGATGATTTCTTATGTGATTAATGTACTTATTATGGCATTAGCATGTTGGGTATTCATTGAACTTTATTACGGCATTATAGAACTTGCCAATATTATTGAAGCTAAGAAAGTAGCCTTTGAAGTATCATTAAATATTACACCAGTCTTATTCTTATTAGTTATAGGTATTGTAATAACAATTTCTTATAAAATACAGAGGAAGAAATATAACGCCCTTTCATATCTGATGTATCCACTATTGTTTCCCCTAGAAGACGAACGTGAAAAGTTAATTACTGAAAGAGCTTGTCGTACAGCATTTGTTTCACTATGGTATGTGTTAATCATCGCAATTGGATTTTTAGTGCTTTCTCCTATTTTTAATATGTATATTCCAGGATATCCCTTATACATTGTAATTAGTGTTTTCTTTATTCAAATGACAGTTTTTTATTTATCTTTATACCGAAATAAAATAATGTAAAGTGAGACCCTCTTGTAAAAGCAAGAGGGTTCCTTTATATGCATGATTTATAGTGATTCCCTTAACAATTTTCTATTTTCTAACATATCATTTAATAGAATCTGTCCCATCATCATTGCAAAGTTATCCCTGGTTTTTGTATAGTAGTCATTAAGTTTTAATAGATAGTCTTTCCTGGGGACATAGGTGATTACAAATCCACGGTTTACTTCTTTAGGCAAAGGAATATATATATTTTTAACATCCTGGTTTGTATTGTTGGGATTTTTAAATAATAAATCATTTAGATTACTAAAAAATTCTTTTCCATTAGAGATAGGTTGAATTTTTTTAGCTATGTGAACACCATTATTATTTTTATTTGAATCTATTCCCCATAAAATTACACCACCAGAAGCATGAGAAAAAAACGATATAGCTTTTTCGTAATTCTTTTTATCATCTATTGAAAGGGTACTAGTTGTACAATTTTTTTTGCATTGAAATGTAAGGAATATATTCTCTTCTTGTTGTGTAATGATCATTTTTTGAATGTATGAAAATCCTTCTTGTTGAAGTTTTATAAAAATCTTCTTCGCATTCGCCAAATTAAACATTCTCCTTTTCTGCTTTATAGCAAAATATTTAAAAGAGTAAATCAAAACAAGTAAACTTTGTATAGGAAATATATTTTTTAAAATTCTAATGCTTTTGATTTATTTTTTATTGTATTAATATCCTGGCATTGTTGGGAGAGCTGGGCACATTCATGAAAAGCAAAATGTTTACATCCTACACATTTCGCTTTATTCAAATGTCTTAAAGCACAGTTAATTGCTTCTCCTGTATGATAAAAAAAGTTCTCTTTTCCAATCTCAGCATATAATCCATTCTTAATTAGAGTTGTTTTCAACTCTGATTGAGCCCCTGAAATGAGAAGTACGCCACCTTGTTTTTTAAAATGTTGGACAATATTCCTAAAGTAGGCTTCGCCTGTTGTGTCAATAAAAGGAACCTTGCCCATACATAAGATTAGAATTTTGGGTCTATAATGAATTGTCGCTAAAATGTTTTGTTCAAATGTTTGCGCAGCTCCAAAAAATAATGGACCTTCTATTGTGTAAATACTAATTTGAGGGCAATCATGAGCATTATTTACCACATGCGGTAATAATTTTTCATTCTTTGTTGTATGATCAGGAAGCACTTTTGACATCACAAGCATATTACTCATACGTTTTGTAAACAAAATAATAGCTAAAATAAGACCGATTTCCACAGCCGTTGTCAAACTTGTAAATACAGTAAGGGAAAATGTTACTAGTAATACAAGAGAATCTCCGGTCTTCATTTTAAGTATATGAACAAAATGCTGTTGCTCACTCATATTCCACGCTACAACCATTAAAATAGGAGCCATACTAGCAAGTGGGATGTGAGAGGCGTATGGAGCTAGCAGTAGAAGCGTAAATAACACAAATACTCCGTGAATCACACCGGACATGGGTGAAACAGCGCCACTTTTAATATTCGTTGCTGTTCGAGCAATTGCTCCAGTCGCCGGAATTCCTCCAAATAATGGGGTAACAATATTAGCAATTCCTTGACCAATAAGTTCTTTATTACTGTTATGTTTACTATTTGTCATCCCATCTGCGACGACAGCAGATAAAAGGGACTCAATACCGCCCAACATAGCAATAACAAACGCAGGGCCAATTAAATGTTGGATACGCTCTATTGTGACCTCTGGTATATCAAACTGAGGTAGTGTATTTGGAATCGTACCATATGCTGTACCAATAGTAGGTACATGACCTGAGAAAAATATAGTTGCAATTATAGTCGAAATCAAAACACCTACTAATGAACCCGGTACTTTTGGCAAAATTTTTGGTGTTATGAGTATAACGAAAAAGCAAATCAAAGCAGTTACTACATTATAAAAATTAGTGGTACCGATATGAGTAAATATTTCTTTCAAGTTTGCTATAAAGTCCTCATGTTTTTTTATGCCTGTTAAACCTAAAAAACTAGCAATTTGTCCCGTAAAAATAATAACAGCAATACCTGAAGTAAAACCAATTGTTACAGGACGTGGTATGAACTTAATTAACGAACCTAATTTAAAAATTCCCATAAGGCATAAGATAATTCCAGCAAGTAAACCAGCAAGTAGTAAATCTTCATACCCATAAGTAATGACAATTCCTAAAAGTATGGGAACAAAAGCACCTGTAGGTCCTCCAATTTGATACCTTGAACCACCAAATAGAGAAATAAGTATTCCTGCAATACATGTTGTATATATTCCATACTCTGGTTTTACACCAGAAGCTATAGCAAAAGACATAGCAAGAGGAATCGCAACAACTCCAACAATCAGTCCCGAAAGAAGATCTTTTTGAAAATGACCTAATGAATATCCTTCGAACCTTCCCGTAAATAAACCTCTCATTACAAACCCTTCTTTTCTCTTTTTAATACATGTAGATTACAAATGTGTTTTCAATTTGCTTATACAGGGGATTTTTATTTTCATAAAAGAGAACGACATCCTAATATTTACTATAGGTTTTGCTTAAATGACGTTCTAGTTTCCCTATATCTCCACCTTGTTGTACATGGAATTGTAATTTTTCCGCTAGAAGTTCTCCAGCCCGACTATCTAGCTTTTTCGTATCAATAAATGATGTGACTTTTACTTTATCTGGGGTAATATCTCTACGAAACATCTGTCCTGGAATATCAGCCCAAAAACTATTCCATTCTTCTAATAATCCTATTTGATCAAACAAAAAGTTCTGAATGCCGCATAACCAGGCTGTACAAGCTGTATTCCTTTTTTGACATCCAATACCATCTTGTAAATGTTGACATGAAAAGCAACAAGAATATCCACTTTTAATGCAAACATTACAAACGTGATGAGCTCCTATAGAGTGAAATATCTCAATTCCATGTTGGATGATACTTTCTCTTTTAGCCTCATTGCTCAATGTATTCCTCCTTTACCATTTCGCTTTCTGCTTCATCTAGCTCTTCTAACATAGAAATTGTATCAATTAAATGATTGTTAAAAATTTTCCGCGCAACCACCAATAAATTCATAATCATAGGATCTCGAAGGGAGTATAATACTCGTTTTCCATCTTTAGTGCCAACAACAATATTTTTCGCTCGTAATACACTTAATTGTTGAGAAACTGCAGAACCTTCTTTTTTAAGAATGCTTTGAATTTCATTTACACTTTTTTCCCCTTCTGATAGAACTTCCAAAATCCCTATTCGTAAAGGATGCGATAAAGCTTTAAAGAAATCTGCTTTAAATTGTTGCATTTCAGTTCCCATTAAAACACCTCTAGTATTTATTTACATTTAACATTTCAGAAGTATTCTATACATCTTCAAATGTTTGAATATGTATAGAATACTTCTAAAGCCAAGAATTATCAATACAAATTTAGAAATTTAACATAGGTAAATAAATGGTTTTGGGTTGAAATTACGATACTTTCTTTCGTACACAAAAATCCTATGTATCCCAGACAATACTTCTAGAGAAACCTTATATCGACAGCTTCAAAGGCGATTGAATACGGGAGAAATAAATAATGCATTTACATGAATAGACTCAAATAACGAAAAGACATTAAAGAAAAGAGGATTTAAGGATCTATAAGAACGGAATATTTATTCAAGTAAAGGTGAGCTGTAAAAAAAATGTAACAATCTAGTTGTAGTATGACGAATAATGAAAAGAACCCGTTAGTAAAAAACGGATTCTTTCCACTAGGTGTGCAAGAAATTAAAGGTGACTCTGATAAAATTACTTGTGTTTTTTTAGTGCACGCACAAGTTTGAAAAAAATATTTATTTGAAATTCAAGATAAAGATGCTTTTTGAAAAAGTATGTGAACGCCTAAAGGGAATTATTGAAAGACAAATTAATTTTGATGGGTTACTTGAAGAGTCGAGGGCAATTGTTATACACATTGATAAATAGTTGGTTACTTATATATTTTCTGAATTAGTAATTATAGAAATTAAAGAAGATGTATAAACTTCATATCCCTTATTCAGATTCACTATATTTGATAGATTACCTGTATTCGTAAAAGAAATATTAAATACAAAAAGGTATTAACACTATAAAAATACACTATATAAATTCAAGGTGTGTAAATCCATAAATAGGCGATAATTTAGTATGTTTACAAAAACTAGTAGAAATTAATATTAATGTTTTGTTTGTTGATGTGTATAAACGGAATTAATATTAAGAATATTCAATATTAATAATATCAATTTACTATAGTTTACAATTATGTAAAACTATAACCAAGATGGACTGTTCTTTAAACTTATCACTAATAAAGATTTAAAGAAATTTTTGTTTCATTTGCCATCAAGAAGGAATGGATATTTACATATAAAAAATGTATACCAATTTGGATGTTACGTAAGTAGTTTGAGTAAACAGCTAATTTAATTTGGATTGTAAATAATTAATTAAAAGTTGTGATAGAAGGGATAAGGAATAGAAGTATTAATGGCTTTCTTAAAAGAATTATCTGAAATACTAGTAGGAATTGCAGATAACGCAGTAGGGTGTGAAAATTTATCAAACAAAATGAGGTGAATGAAACATGAAAGAAGTTGCGAAAAAAGCACAAATGATACGATTACAGAGGGAGGAGCATTGTAATCGTCAAGGAGATACAGAAGAGTATAATGCCGAGCAGGGGAATCTAGAAAGAAAGTGTATCAAGCTTGACAAAAAATCAGTTAAAAATCGAACGACAGAAGAAAAATGGGATGAAAGATGTAAACAAGCAGTTCAATTATTTAATCAAGGGACTGAATATCCAGATATTGCGAAAATAGTAGGGTGCAAAGTGAGTAGTTTGTATAGAGAGCTGAAGAAACGTGGAGTATTAGAAATGCCAAAGCAAGCAGCACCCTCTAAAACATTAAGGTCACCCATAATACCAGCAAAAACAAAAAAATCGAGGTTTGAACGATATAAAGAGTATTATATGTATAAATAGAAGGATTAAAGGCTATATAGTTGTTTATCTGAAAAATAGCTGCATCTAAGATTCTCTATTTTTCGATTTATCACAAAGTACACTTTTAGACATTACATGTGAACTACCCGCCACTTAACGTCCTAATGGACTGTTTGAAGTGGGGGCTTCTCGGTTA
>NZ_KV827844.1:0-1459 GCF_001836235.1 Bacillus sp. HMSC036E02
TACTTTTTGACTATCTTTATCTACTTTTGTAATTTCTACTGAACCTTTATCTACTAGTTCATTCTCTACTTTTAGTGATAAGACTTCTGTCATACCTTTTTTGATTTCAAATGATACTGGTTTCGCTAGTTTTTTATATCCCGGTAAGCTCTCTACTTCTACTAGCTTATATTTTCCTACTGATAAATCAGCAATCTTTGCTTTTCCTTCTTTATCTGTCGTTACTTTTGTTACTACTTTATCTTTTTCATCTTGCACTTCGAATGTTACGCCCGCTAATACTGCGCCACTTTCTTTGTCTACTTTTGTAATCTCTACTGAACCTTTATCTAACAGTTCGTTCTCTACTTTCAATGATAAAACTTTTGTCATACCCTTTTTGATTTCAAACGATACTGGTTCTGTTAATTGTTTGTAGCCTGGTAAGCTTTCTTTCTCTACTAATTTGTACTTTCCTACAGATAAGTCTGAGATTTTTGCTTTACCATTTTTATCTGTTTTTACTTCCGTTACTACTTTTCCTTGTTCGTCTTGTACTGCGAAGACTACACCTGCTAATGCTTTTTGATTATCTTTATCTACTTTTGTGATTTCTACATTTCCCTTGTCTAACATTTCGTTTTCTACTGTTAAAGCAAGAGATTTTGTCATGCCTTTTTCAACTTGGAAAGTAATCGGATCTACTAATTGTTTATATCCTTTTGGTGCTTTTACTTCTACTAACTTGTATGTGCCGACTGATAAATTAGTAACTTGTGCTTGTCCTTTTTTATCTGTCGTTATTTTAGCGACTACTTGTCCTGCTTCATCTTGAATTTCAAAGACTGCATTAGCTAAAGCATCTTTATTTTCTTTATCTACTTTTGTAATTTCTACATTTCCTGTATCCACTAATTCATTTTCTACTGTTAGCTTTAGCGCTGTTACTCTACCCTTTTCAATTTCGAATGAAATTGGCTTTTCTAGTGGTTTGTATCCTGCCGGTGTTTCTACTTCCACCAACTCATACTTCCCGATAGATAAATCTGAAACGTTTGCTTTTCCTTCTTTATCCGTTGTTACTTTTGCAACTACTTTTCCTTTTGAGTCACGTACTTCAAATACAACATTTTCTAATGGAGCTTTACTATCTTTATCTATTTTTGTTATCTCTACATTCCCTGTATCCACCATTTCATTTTCTACTTTTAATGATAGAACCTCGGTCATGCCTTTTTTGATTTCAAATGATACTGGTTTTTCTAACTTTTTATAACCAGGTAAACTTTCTACCTCTACTAATTCATACTTTCCTACAGGTAAATCTGAAACATTTGCTTTTCCATCTTTATCTGTCGTTACTTTTGTAACTTCATTACCCTTTTCATCTTGGACGATGAATGTTACTCCCGCTAACGGTGCTTTATTATCTTTATCTATCTTTGTTATCTCTACATTTCCCGTATCTACCATTTCATTT
>NZ_KV827844.1:1559-1977 GCF_001836235.1 Bacillus sp. HMSC036E02
ATTTCCCGTATCTACCATTTCATTTTCTATTTTTAATGATAGAACTTCAGTCATGCCTTTTTTGATTTCAAATAATACTGGATCTGTTAGTTTCTTATAGCCTGGTAAACTTTCTTTCTCTACTAATTTGTACTTTCCTACTGATAGATCTGAGATTTTTGCTTTACCATCTTTATCTGTTTTTACTTCTGTTACTACTTTTCCTTGCTCATCTTGCACTTCGAAGACTACGCCTTCTAATACTTTTTGGCTATCTTTATCTATTTTTGTAATTTCTACTGAGCCTTTGTCTAACTGCTCATTTTCTACTTTTATTGCTAAAGCTTTTGTCATACCTTTTGTAATTTCAAATGGTACTGGTTCTGTTAGCTTTTTATAACCTGGTAAGCTTTTCGTCTCTACTAATTTGTACTTTCCT
>NZ_KV827844.1:2077-53228 GCF_001836235.1 Bacillus sp. HMSC036E02
CTTTTGTAATTTCTACTGAACCTTTATCTAACTGTTCATTTTCTACTTTCAATGATAGGACTGTTGTCATACCTTTTGTAATTTCGAATGATACTGGTTCTGTTAGCTTTTTGTAGCCAGGTAAACTTTTCGTCTCTACTAATTTGTACTTTCCTACTGATAGATCTGAAACGTTTGCTTTTCCATCTTTATCTGTTACTACTTTTCTTACTACTCCATCTTTCTCATCTTGGACTTCAAATTCGACACCCGCTAATACTGCCCCGTTTTCTTTGTCCACTTTTGTGATTTCTATATTACCTTTGTCAACCATTGCATTTTCCACTTGTATTGGGAATATGCCGTCCCCTGTTACATTTACTTCGAACTCTGTTTCTTTTAATTGGTATCCTTCAGGTGCTTTCGTTTCTTTTAAAATATATTTTCCTAGTGCTAACGGTTTAGAGGTTGCCTTACCATCTTTATCTGTAACAATATGTTCGACTACTACACCGTCTTTTACTATATCAAACTCTGCATTTGCTAATGGTTTTTCACCATTTTCCGAATCAATTTTCTTTATTTCAATTTGACCCTTTTGCACAGTATTTTTAATTTCAATTGTTTTTGTTTCTCCAGCTTGAAGTGTAACCTCTACTGGGCTTGTTAATTTTTGATATCCTTCTGGTGCTACTGTTTCATAAACTTTATACGTCCCCGGAGCTAAAGTTTGAGGTACTGAAAAACCTTTTTCGTCCGTTGTCAGTTTTGCAACAACTTCATTTGCACTATTTCGAACTTCAAATTCGGCACCTTTTAACCCTTTGTTCGGATTCTCAGAATCTATTTTATGAAGCGATACTGTACCATCTTTTGGAGCTTCAGGCGGTGTAATAGTTACTTCTTTTGATGTTAATGTTTTATCATCAAAATGTAATTCCGCTTTATTAGGAATCTTCTTATCTACGTAAGAAGATAAGTCTGCATTATTTTTAATTTTCGCCTTGATACTAAGATTAATTATCTGGTCTTCATATGACTTATAGTCAAAATTCTCATCAAACGTAAATGTTACTTCACTTCTTTGTTTATCTATCTTTAGCGTTCCTTTAGAAGTAATATCTTGGCCATTTTGATCATACACTTTTGCCTCTAATACTTCTAAAACATCTTCTAAATCATCACTAATTACCATTGATGTGTATTTAGGAGGATCGTTTGGTATATGTGTACCAACTTGATATTGAATAACTTGATTCATTTGTGTTAGCTGCTCATTCTCTACAAGCTTGCCATTCTCATCAACTATATTTTTTTCAATGCTAGGTGGATTATCGTCACCTGAACCGGTTCCCCCTCCACCACTTACAAATACTTGTCCTACTTTTTCTTCAGTTTTAATATTTTTACCTTCTAATTTCACAGTATTTTTATGAGGCTTTGCAGCAGGATTAGTAATCTTTGTTTTATATCTTAAAATATAACCTTTTGAACTGTCTGGAAATTCAATTGTAAATCCAGCCTTTGTTGCATTTATTTTAATGTTAGATAAATCTGCTGGCTTAATATTTGTTGGTGCATAACCATCTTCAAATACAGCCTCTTCTAATACTACGCTGTCTGTAATTAACTCATGCCCAGGTCCTAATGTATCTGTTAATTTAAGATCTTGCATTTCTGTTCCAGTCGCATTTACATATACAAGCCAATCAGCAATGGACGGATCTTCTTGATTATAAGAACCCCATTTCAATAGATTATCTGTATTGGGCTGTGGCTTCGGTCTCTCTGTAGTATTACTTACATTTACTTCTTTATTTACGATTTGACCATCAACGTTAAATTCTAATGGAATTTCTTTAACACCATCATATGCTTCTAGACCAAAGTAGAATTCTACGAATAAAGAACCTTTAATGTTATTCTTTCCTTCTACGTAATCACCCATAGTACACGTTAATAGACCCTTTTTCATCTCACATGTACCAACTGTTTTTCCTTCAGCATCTTTTAAAGGAAAACTCATATTCATAAGGTCTTTCCGAAACTCTTTTGGCATATCAATTGTGAATTGATCTCCACTTTTTATTTTTTCTTTAGCTGACCACTTCACTTCTACTTTCATACCATCTGAGGCTTGATATGGTTCAGATGTCGTGCCATCAGTACGGGAAATATTAATTTCGTCCACTGGACTTTTCATCACAGCAGCTTGAATAACTGGAGCCCACACATTCAGCACTGAAAATAATACTAGAAAAACTAATGAAACCATTGAAATATGTGTTTTAGTACTTTTCATTTGCATAGTTCCCTCCTATTTTTTTATATTTATATAACAAAAAAAGACCGTCCGGTTGCATCAAAAATGTGCAACCAGACGATCTTAGTAACCAATATGTATTACCGTAGACTCTAAGCTTTGCGGCCTATCCTTTCGAATAGTGTGCTAAAAATATCTTTTATTCTTTTTTTGTTTCATTTTCCTCTTAAACCAAATATTACTATACCGTCTGGACGGTTATAATTCAATACTCTATAAAATTGTTCTATTTTTCTAATAAAAAAAATAATTCACCACTACATTAAAGAAGCAATGGTGAATCATTTTAAAATTATATAGTTCGTATATTCTATTTATATGAATTACTAATAAGAGCTTGAATCACTTTTTCTCTTAACTCGGGGCTTAGTCTTCCAACCCCTAAATATTCCGAGTACCATAATCCATCTGCTGCTAATCTAATAATTGTTGCACAAACTGAATCTATCTCATCATTTTCTATATTTTTTTGCAGTTGCTGAAATGATTGTTGTAATGGCTCAAGTAATTCAGGTTTTAACATGAGTGCTGCCATCATACTGCTAGACAACTCTTCTGTTCTTCTCTCATTACTTAATCTTTCCTCTACAAAAGAGCGAATCCATCTCCCTTTCCTCTCTGAGTCTTCCGCTACTTTATTGTAAATGGCCCCTTCATAATCCTCTACCCCTCGGACTATCATACCTTCTATTAAAGCTTCTTTATTTGAAAAGTGATACAATAATCCACCTTTGCTTAAACCCGCCTCTTTTGCCACTGCTTCTAAAGTTAATTTAGCAACCCCTTTACATTGTACAATTTGAGAAGCGGCCGCCAAAATCTTTTGCCGCGTTATGCTTATACTCATTCCTTTTTAAAACCCCATTTCTACTAAATTTATATAAATACGAATCTTATTTTTAATATTGTTGATTACTACTAAGTATTTTCTTTATACAACAAAAGTTTCATTACCTTTGAATTTTTAGTTACTTATTCTATTAAAAATTTCCATATCATTCAATATGATAACATCAAATACACAACATTGACTATACATCTATACTTTCATATTCATTCCTAATATATCCATTAATAAAATTTACCGATTTAGTCCTTCTTATTACTTTATAAGACGGCAGTAATTCTTTCAGCACTAAATAAAAAATGTTATTACTCCCATTGAATTGAGTAATAACATTTTACTTAACAAATTCTCTGCCAACTAGCATCCTTCACATCTTCACTAGTCGGTTTTCTAACTGATCCAATAAAGTGAAACTTTATATCCGCAACATGGACAGGTGTATTTCATTTTGTCACTCCATTATTAACTTGTTTTCCCATATATTCCTACTCACAAAGAATGTAACAGCACAAATCATAGTTATCCCCATGAAAAATGTATTAGAATCTTCATATGTAGTTGGAATGCCTACCGTTACGAAAACAATACTAAAAGCTAAAAATAGATATAATAATAAAGATATAATATAGCTTAGTTTAAATCGTAAAATGATACCTCTAAACAATAGCTCACCAAGTAGACAGCCACCTAAAATAATAGGTACTCCGAAATACAATGTAAGGACTCCCATTTGCGCAGTAGATTGAATTATCTTTCCAATTATGTTCGGCGAAACCAGCTCACTATCGTTTCCCATCCTATCATATAAATCAAGTGCTGTTGCTGAAATAAAGAAACTTAATATAGAAAATGAATACGGTATTAAAAATTTGCTCACTCTCATTCACCTCGCTTTTTTCTTTACATATATTATTCATTATTTCCTATCATTTTTACATAAAAAAATAACCCTCTATGATAAAACATAGAGGGTAGCATTTCTATATAAAAATCTATACCTTATCCTGAAGTGAATCCCGAAAATAGGACAAATATCAAAACACCTAAACCATCTGCTATCTGCTCCCTACATTCTTTAGGGTAGATAGTTTATATGTTTTATTAGAAAGTAGTGCCTTCTTTTTTATAATATTCTTTTGAAATCTCTTCATAAAATGCGGCTGATGTCGCGTAGAAATAAGGTGCTAACCATAAGAAACCAATTCCTACAGTAAGAATACTTAAAATGAACCAACCTAAGAAACTTAAGCATAGTAAAAAGTAATCCATTTTATGTCCATTCATCATATGACGACTCTCAGTAATCGCTTGATTCGCTGTATATTCTGGATGATCATTCAAAATAAAATATGTCATAGAATAAGAAAATGATTTAATAATACCTGGAATAATAAGAAGTAATGTCCATAGAGTCAAGTATACATACATTAGTAAATATGTTAAAAACGACTTCATCAACTTACTTCCATCGCTAAACCATCTAAATATATGACCAATGCGAGCATCAGTCCCACGAATTGTATTTAAAACAAGATAATAGGCACCTATTGTTAATGGACCAATAACAAGCATTACTATAATACTTACTGTAAGTGAATCACTTGCTTCTTCCCAACCCCAAAATATCGAGAAAATACCTGTTGTTAGCATTTCAACAGCTCCAATAAGGATCCCGATTAATAAGGTTGCCCCTACCGCTAATCCCCATCTTCCTTTTAATGCATCAAGTGCTTCTCTTTTCAACTGACTTATCATATATAACCTCCTAATACTATTTATATTTTAGTATACCATTTATATCAAAAACCCCATAGATTTTCCTTAAATAGAAGCTAATTACCTTTTTTCATATACTGTAGTTGTACTAATATATGGATTAAACCACTCTTTTCCCTATAACAAAAAAGCTTGCCCTTCATAATAGGCAAGCTTTCTCTGGTTAATTCTCACTTAACTTCTTCTTATACCAATCCTGCATTCTCTCCGCATCTTCTACTCTCGTATGCTCTATTTTGTAACTAGATGATGCACTCGAAAACTTATACGTACATAAATCCGCACGGCGCTGAAAATATGATTGTGTCTTCTCCATTGATTGGACATGTCTTCTTCTAATAAGTCCTGTATATTTTCCGACGCTACGATAGACAAGTGTAATTTGTTCTCCGTTAACATTGTAGCCATTTGTTTTAAATGTTGCGTATCCAAGTGTAAAGATAAGGATTGCGAGCGGAATTAATGCCCACATGATGAAGTGCTTTTCAGAGTATATACTTATTCCAAGAAGCGGGATTGCTAGCATTGCGAAGAAGATAAAACTATCAATGAGATAGCGGCGCAATGCTGCTTTTGGTAATGCAATAATGTTTGCATTCAGTTCGTATGGTAATTGTAAATGGGCGAGTAACTGTTGTACTCGATCTTTTCGAATGATTGGGTGCAGTGTAACCTTTTCTTTTTCGTCACCCATTCCTTTACTTTGAATGACTTCTACTTGCACAGCACAATAACCGAATGGTTGGCGTAAAATACTTTCTTTTATCGTAATACCTTGAATACGATGCAATTTTAGTACGAGCTCTTTTTTCTCAAGTAATCCTTGTGAAATGCGAACTTCGTCATTTCTTCGATTCACTGTGAAATCGCCATGTTTTAACGCGTAACCGATTGTAGATATAATCCAAGAAAGAACGAGTAAAATGGCTACCATGAAAATCCAGCCATATATATCATGTTCCATTACATACGACTTTACGCCATTCTCTATCCATTTCGGAATGTACTCATCTACTTGGTGATAAACGAAAAAGATTAAAGAGAATAATAGTCCAAATTGACCAGATGTAACAGATGCTAATAAAATCTCTTTCCAAGTTAATTTATATTCTGTCTTTTGTTTTTCCTCTGTAACAATTGCTTTTTCTACTACATTTTCTGTTGCTTCGTCTAACGTTCCTTCTGCTTTCACTTCTGGAGTTGGCTCATTTAGCAAAGCAATAAGCTCCGCCGCTTCTTCTGCCGTAATACCAGCTAAGCTAACTTCTGCTTCATCGCCCCCACCAGCTGTTTCAATCTGAATTTTTTTCAAACCGAGCATTTGATATAGTACGTTAGAACTTGTATTAATCGTTTGAACACGTTCTTTATTTAAGTAGCTTTCCTTTTTCACGAAGAGACCTTTTTTCACATGTAATACGTTATTTTCAACCCAATATGTTGTGTAATACCATTTTTCAAATGCTGAAAAAACGGTGAGTAAACCAAATGCTGCAGGAATTAAATACCAAAACGGGAATTTTCCGTTTAAGCTAAACATGAAAATAATGAGTGGTATAAAATCTGTTATTTTTAATTCTAATAACATCGTGATTGGATGCTGCCTCTTATACATCCTCATCACTCACTTTCGCTAATTCTGCGATTTTCGTTTTCAACATTTCTGCTTCATACATCGTTAAGCCTGGGATGCTGTGAGAAGTTGCTGCCGTTGAAATGTGTAATTCTGCTAAGCCATATTTTCTCATAATTGGTCCTTGTTCAATCGTTACGTGCTGCACACGAATCATCGGTACTAATACGCGCTTTACGACAAAAAGACCATGCTGAATTTCAAGTTCTTCTTCATTTAGTTGGTAGCTGTAATAACGTTGACGTAGTTTCGGGAATAAGAAGTACGCAAATGGTGCGAACACAACTGTTAGCCCAATCATCACATACAAAATCCACGCCCACCAATCAAACTTTATCATGAGGAAAAGGTAAGCTAAAATAACGAGTATACCGATCCCTTCTTCAATTACAGCACGAACTTTCCACACCTTGACCATGTCAGGGTGAATTTCATTTTTCAATGGATCCATGTAACCACTCCAAATCTAGTAATCTAATATATGAATTCTCTCAATCTATATTTTACGTAACTTTACAGAAAATTGAAATTTAATCTTCTTTCTTCTCAGGAATAAAATATCCGAACCAAAGTAGCCAAATGAAACCGATTAACTTCATCCAATTTCCATCCGCTTGAAAAGCTTCAATCATACCTGGTATTTTATAAACCCCAATAAATCCAAGAAAACCGAGCCACCAGTTTTTTTGCATTTTCATTTTTACTCCTCCTTCATGACGTTTTTCACATTTCGAATCCAAATTTCTTTATACTTTAACTGGAATCCCATGAGCATATAGTTGCTCATATTATCAATCACGAGTGCTAGCGTATGAGCATTTTCTTCCGTTTCATGTTGTGACACAACGTCAAGTCTTGCGCCTTTCTTCAATAAATCGTGGAAACCATTTAAGAAATCTTCTTGTATTTCAAATAAGCGTTTCTGATACTTTTCATTTCGCGATGCAGTTACGATAAATTCATTGATAACGCGTAATATCCCTTCTTGCCCTTCATATTCAGAGAGCATATGTAAACCATCAGCAATTAACTTTTCTGCAAAGTTTTCTTTCGTATATTGCTCTTTATCGAAATAACTCACGAAATGATATCCAGAGAAAATTTCTTCAAATAAAAAATCGATTAACGCTTCTTTAGAAGAAAAATGATAATAAATAGCCGGTTTTGAAATACCTACCTCTTTCGCAATCATGGAAAGACTCATCTTCTCAATGCCGTGTTCTGCCATAAGTTTAAATGATGCCTCTACAATGTTTTGCGATGTTTGTAAATTCTTCGTCATACTGTACCTCACTTGTTTTTACTTACCGGTCGGTAAGTAAATTATAAAATAAAACGAAATGATTTTCAATTTAGTTAGCGTTCTAGAAGGTGTTTATTGGAAATTACAGAAAGTTATAAAGTAAAAGCAACTTATAACAATAAGGAGGATACCATATGGGACTTGGTGGTAATGGGGGTAGTGGTGGTAATGGCAGCGGTGAAGCAGGACAAGCTGGTAAGAGCGGATTTTCATTAATCATTGTACTTTTTATCGTATTGATTATAGTTGGAGTTAGCTATATCGGACTTGGCTTCTAAGAAAAGGCGTCCTACATTACACATGTAGGACGCCTTGTTTTTAATCCCTATTCAGCAATCGCATACGATAACAATTCATCGTCACTTCTCCAAGTCTTTGCAGCAATTGATAGTTCGCATATGCGCCGACTGGGGCACCGATTACCGGGACGAGCTGAAGCATTTTTGCTAAATCGATATAGTCTCGGTATTCTGTTTGGAACTTTTCCCAGTCCATATGATTTTCTTTTTCTGTATCCCACGTTTCAATTGCTTTCCATATTTCTTTTCTGTGATTGTCACTTGAAAAGGCGAGTTGGAAAACGTGAAGGATAAAAAGACGCTCTTCTTGTTTACTCGTATCAAATCCGTACAACGTTGCTGCATCGAATAAAAATTTAATTTTAATGCCGAGTAAAAGCGGAAAGTCAGCAAGGCCAAGGAGAATACCGCCTGCTCCCGTCCCTGCTCCTTCTGCCGCTGCTATTTTTTTGTACTCATCCATTTTTTTACGTACTTCATCGTCACGTCTTTGCAGTGACCATGTCGTCTCTTTTAGCTTCGGCTTTATAAAGTTTGACCCGGCGCTGATCGTTTGCACCATCATCCGGATCGTCTCTGTTAGCACTTTTTGTACTTTCGCCGGAATGAGCTGTTGCACTTTCGTCTGCACTTTTTTGGAGAACCGTGTCATCATAGAAGAATCTTTCATGAATGTAGCTTTCCACTGCTCCAATTCTTTTATAACCTTCTCTTCGTATGTAATCATAGGTTCATTCCTTTCAATTTAAACGCTCAATGCGCTTCGCCCCGTATTGGTAAACAAAACCGATACTAAATAATATGCTTACGATAAGTAAAATTCCTGTCATCATGAAATCTTTCGTTGCTAGTGCAAATATAACTGTAAAGATTACGCTCCCTATGATTAGAACCGCGTTTAATAAAGTAAGAAAGTCTTTCTTCTTCTCTTCTCCCCGTACTGGATACAAATCAAGCCAAATTTTCATGCGGTGATGTTTCCATAAAGTTAAGAGCTGATAGCCGATTAAATATAGGAAGATAAAACTTACGATAAATCGCCCGTATAAAAATGGAATGAAGTAAAGAATAACTCCTCCAAGAGCGAGCAAACGCACATATAATCCAAAATAGTTACCTGATCTTAAAAACGTTCTCGTATATAAGTATAAATATGTACGCTTTTCACCGATTATCGAAAGAATGAAATCGAGCCATTTTCTCCGCGCTACTCTTTCTTTTAATGCTGGTACATCAACGAACATATTCGCAATGCGGTACAGCAGCATCATCTTCTTACCTTCTTCAGAAATTAAATACTCCCAGTTTAGTGGCTTTCCCTTTACCATTTGATGCATGATAGCAAGGTATAACACCATGAGAAGGACGATTCCACCAATGAAAAGAACTGAAGTACGTTCTACAAGGAAATATACAAATAAACCGTTTAGGATAAAACGAATGAACCAATCCGCTCTTTGTATATTTTGATCTGTTAAAAATGACTTTTCCCACGCGACGAATAAGTTCCACGCTTTTACGATAACAAACGCAAGTACAATCCATATGTAAGCCGCTCCTGTTTGCTTCATTTGCTGGAAGTATAACGGGGCAAGCGCTGCCGCTACGATTGCGATTATGTATAACTGGATCATAAATGTAAAAAGAAATGCCTTTGTGAAGTAAGGTTTTAACTTTTCTTCAACTGGCAGTAAGTAAACGAGATCCGCTTCTTTTAATAATGTTTGAATGGATCCAGCCGTTAACACGAGTCCAATTAATACTGCCATTACGAGCGCCGCCGGAAACGAAGGTGTTAACGTTTGTAACCATTGCTGGTAATAGTACGCTCCCGCACCAATGATGAACACGAAAATAAATTTCAAATGATCATTAAATACGTATTTACTATATGTACGAACTTCTTTTAGAAAGTGACGAAATCGTTCTTTCCATAACGCTGTGCTATTCATAATCTTCTTCCTTTGTTAGCGCGATGTAAATATCATCTAACGTTGCACCTGGCATATTAAACTGTGATTGCAGTTCAGATAGCGTTCCCTTCGCTCTTACTTCACCTTGATGCAAAATAATGAACGAATCACAATAACGCTCTGCCGTCGCTAAAATATGTGTACTCATTAAAATACCGGCACCACTCTTTTTCATTTGGTCCATCATTTGAAGAAGGGATTGAATCGCTAACGGATCTAATCCAACGAAAGGTTCATCTACTATGTAAAGAGATGGCTCCACTAAAAATGCACTCATAATCATTACTTTTTGTTTCATTCCTTTTGAGAAATGAGATGGAAACCATTTTAAACGATTTTTCATACGAAACTCTTGTAGTAGTTGTCCTACACGTTCTTCATATTGCTTTTCATCAACGCCATACGCCATAGCTGTTAATTTCAAATGCTCTTCTAACGTTAATTCATCATATAATACTGGCGTTTCCGGAATGAATGAAAAGCTAGAACGGTACGCTGTCATATCATCACGAATTGTTTTCCCATTAATTGTGACAGTTCCTTTTTTCGGTTCCATTAAACCGATAATATGTTTAATCGTCGTACTTTTACCAGCTCCATTTAAACCGATTAAGCCGACAAGTTCGCCTTTATTAACAGAGAACGAAACGTCTTTTAATACAGGTCGTTTCGTATATCCTCCTGTAACATTTTCTACACGCAATAACTCGCTCATACGACACCACTTTCTTCATTAGTATTCATTCTATATTCATCTTACCAAAAATTATGCTGTACTACATAGTATCCATGTACTCAAAAAAAATTTTTAAATTTATTAGCATATATTTTTCCGAAAGCGGACATCATAATTATTGAAGAAGGAACACATTGAAAAAGCAACCACCAATTGATGAGTACAACAACATAGTGAAGTCATCATGAAATGGGGTGTCCAAGTTGGACAATGAAATTTACACATAACCAGATCATTTGTTTCATTTTCGAAACGGGGTGTCTCTGAAAGAGCATATACTGTTTTAAAAAATAAACAATTTCATTTTAAAAAAGATTGCAATTCATTTCACTTGAAAATGGGGTGTCTACGGCAGAAACTTTAGCCGATTTACCGTGCATTTCTTAAATAAATGAGGTGTCTGCGAAACGTAAATTACGATAATGCTTTTTCAATCCCTCTTCAGAAAACAGGAAGCTGAGTCAGCTTCCTGTTTTTCGTGTTTGTTCTCTTATGTAATTATGGTAAAATACGGCTAAGGATATTTGAAAGGATGAGATCAATGAATCATACAGCAGACAATTGTATTTTTTGTAAAATCATTGACGGGCAAATCCCTTGCTCAAAAGTATACGAAGATGAACATGTGCTTGCATTTTTAGATATTAGTCAAGTAACAAAAGGACATACTCTTGTTATTCCAAAAGTTCACAAACAAGACATTTTTGCGTTAACGCCAGAAATCGCATCACACATTTTTTCTGTCGTTCCAAAAATCGCAAATGCGATTAAAGCAGAGTTTAATCCAGTTGGCTTTAACCTACTTAACAATAACGGTGAAAAAGCTGGACAAACTGTGTTCCACTTCCACCTTCATTTAATTCCACGCTACGGTGAAAAAGATGGTTTCGGTGCTGTTTGGAAATCACATCAAAATGAATACACTATGGAAAATTTACAAAACATCGCAAGTACAATTGCAAATAGTGTGAAATAATGACACTATAAGAAGGCGTAATACATAACAAGCCACTTCCCTGAAGTCATCAAATTCCGCATGGCTTGTTTCTTTACTTAAAATGCTCAGGGATAATTGTTTGTGCATAGCACATATAAGAAAGATATGCATATTTTTCCCATCATGAATACGAACAAAAAATAAGGAGGTCTCCTTTTATGTCAAAAGCTAAATCCTTTATTACAGGTGTTATTTGCGGCGGAGCAGTTGCTGGACTAGCTGTTCTTTTCTCAACTCCTTCTTCTGGTAAAGACATGCGCGGCAAGTTAAAAGAAAAAGGAAATGATATTAAAAAGACTTTAGCTGATATTACAGCTGATACGAAATTATTAAAGCGTCAAATTGTTGAAACTGCTTCAGAAGGTAAAGAAGTGTTTCAAGAATTAAAAGATGACATGCAAGACACGCTTTCTAACTGGAAGCAAGATATTTCTCAAAACAAGCGCCATATTGAGAAAGAAATTTTGGACATCCAAAAGTCAATTGAGAAACTACAAGAAGCTGTTCCAGAAAAAGCGTAAACAAATTCCTGCTTAGTTTTTTGCATATAACAAATATTTTTTATATAAATTGACCTTGACACGGCATATCGTATAGATATGCCGTGTTTTTATGCATTTACAATATATGTTATCACTTAACATGTAAGGACAACGTATGTATTCACGACTCATAAAACGCTTCCATAGTTATGCATGATTTGTATAGAATGTCATTTTTCCGAAAAATTTTCACAATTCTCACAAAAAGACTTTATTAATTTTTATTTTACTGGCATAATAGATAGTAATGAAAAAAGAATGTTAAAGTGGGTGAGTAAATGAAAAGTGGAGAAAAAGATTACTCGGTAAAAGAAGCGATGATTTTCAGCCAACGCATTGCTCAATTATCGAAAGCGTTATGGAAATGTGTAGAGAAAGATTGGCAGCAGTGGATTAAACCTTACGATTTAAATATTAATGAACATCATATTTTAACAATCGCTTATCATTTAAAAGGGGCTTCTATTTCTGAGATTGCTAAGTTTGGAGTTATGCACGTATCAACAGCGTTTAACTTCTCGAAAAAGCTGGAAGAACGCGGCTATCTTGTATTCTCGAAAAAGGAAGATGATAAACGAAATACGTACATTGAAATTACAGACAAAGGGGAAGAATTACTACTTCGCTTAATGGAAGAGTATGACCCTGAAAATAATTCAGTGTTTAATGGGGCTCTTGCACTTCGTAATTTTTATGGGAAGTTCCCAGAAAATATCGAACTGATTGCAATCCTGCGTAACATTTACGGACAAGACTTTATCGATATTTTTGAGAAATCATTAGAAGATATTGAAGAGAACTTTACAGAATCCGATCAAAAGTTAGTTAAGAAATAATCTCTTTATTTTTTCGCAATCATGCTTAAGAATTCATTCATAAGCGGCTTAAATAAACCTTGTTTTGCTAGCGCTTCCGCAGTTTCGTGTACTTCGAGCTGATGTGGAAGCGCTTTTTCAAATTGATCTAACAGCGCATCGAACAAAAGAAGCCCTTCTGCTTTCTCCACTACATATTGCTCGTTCAGTTTTTCACAAAGATTTAGTATACGTTCAATATCTTTTTTACGAGCTTTTTTCTTTATGATCAAAGAATAAAATGGACACTTCTCTTCATCAATCATTTTAAATAATAAGTCTACATAGTATTCAGCTTGTTCTAATCTTCTAACAACGTCCATTTTCTCCCTCACTTTCTAACACAAAGTCTTCTATTTCTGAATTTTGTAACACGAATAAAATATCGTGTGATACAATATATGTATATGTATTTTAGCCAAAAGGAGGTCTCGCCTCATGACACTTATAACAGTTGTTTTTGTCGCATTCGCACTTCTTGTTATATTTTACACGAATTTCATGACACATACACTGTGTGAACGAAAACAAATAGCTGCGAGCCGCCAGCCCGGTGTCTTTCGGGTTATTAATGTATGTATAACAATTTTATTAATTTCTAGTTATATAGAAATTATATTTCATGGAAAGTGAGGAAGGAAAGCCCCTTCCTCACTTTTTTCCTCTATAAGCAAATTATACCTACAATAACCAATAAAATAAACAGTACAAGTAATAAAATAAGTTGAGAATTCATCCCCATCCCCTCCTCTATTCTGTATATGCGGCATGCGCCCAATATGGCACACTTTCAAAATCTGACACGTGCTGGTTAATTTTTCTTTATCAATATGAAAACGGTTCGAAATATGATATATTAAATTTTGTACATATTGCTTATACTATAGAACAAAACATTCATCAAAACTTTATCCTCAGCCACGGTAAGCCCTGTTAAGCGCGCTTTACCAATATAAAAAAGCAAAAGTATCAGTGAGACTTAATCGGGCTCTTATGAATCAAAATTCATTGGTGTAGGATAAATTAAAAATACATAATAGTAGGAGTGTTTATTGAATGAAGAAAGCTATGCTTGCCTTAGCCGCAACAAGTGTAATCGCATTATCAGCATGTGGAACATCATCATCAGACAAAATTGTTACATCTAAAGCTGGTGACATTACAAAAGAAGAATTCTACGATCAAATGAAGACACAAGCTGGTAAACAAGTACTAAACAACATGGTTATGGAAAAAGTACTTATTAAAAACTACAAAGTTGAAGACAAAGATGTAGACAAAAAGTTCGATGAAATGAAAAAACAATACGGTGATCAATTCGATACACTATTAAAACAACAAGGTATTAAAGAAGAAACGATAAAAACTGGTGTGCGTGCTCAATTAGCTCAAGAAAAAGCGGTTGAACAATCGATTACTGATAAAGATGTAAAAGCAAAATTCGAAGATTATAAAAAAGAAATTAAAGCAAGTCATATCCTTGTAAAAGATGAAGAAACTGCTAAAAAGGTGAAAGATGAACTTGCTCAAGGTAAATCTTTCGAAGAATTAGCAAAACAATACTCTGAAGATACAGGCTCAAAAGAAAAAGGTGGCGACTTAGGATTCTTCGGACCAGGGAAAATGGTAAAAGAATTTGAAGAAGCAGCTCAAAAGTTGAAAAAAGGTGAAGTAAGCGAACCTGTAAAAACACAATTCGGTTACCATATCATCAAAGTAACTGATAATCACGCAGATGCAAATTTCGATAAAGCAAAAGCTGATATTAAAAAATCACTAGTTCAAGAAAAAACACAAGATGCTCAATTTATGAACGATCTTATGATGAAAGAAATCAAAAAAGCTGACGTAAAAGTTGACGATAAAGATTTAAAAGATCTTTTCGAAGAGCCAAAAGCTGACGCTAAAAAAGACGAAAAGAAATAATGAAGTAAAAAAAGCTTGGGCTTCGGCCCAAGCTTTTTTATCCCCTCTTCTCCCTGTAGTTATATCTAGATTCGGTAAATGAAATTATATCGGCGATTTTCAAACTATATCAGCGCAACTCCAATTATATCAGCGATTTTCGAAATATATCGACTTACCGACAAAAAACGACAACAAGCGTGACTCCCTCTTCAAACACAAAAAAACCTTGATCCACGCCACGTAGAACCAAGGTTTATCTTATTATCATTGATTAAATGAAAAAACTATGTTAAATTAGAACAGAAACACGTTTCCCGAAACAAAAAGGACGTATTTATCCGTATCTTAATTTTACACCAAAATACATCTTCAGTCAACCTCTATTTTTCACTTTTAAAGGAGTGCTTACCGTATGAACAAAAAACTTGATCTAGAGCAAAAAAGATTGGATACCGTAATTGAAACAATTACGGAGCAAATTGATAAACTGGAAAACGAAACTGGCAGACGCCGAGCAGAAGTAATCAATATTCGTAAACACTTTTGGGATGATGTGAAAGTGAATACTGATACTTTCGATGATTATCTTGAAACAGTTATCAACTTAAGACAACAAGCTCAGTCACTAGCTGTCACACAAATTACCCATAAGCACACCTTTAATCGACTTGCCGCATTAAGACGTATGCATAAAGCACCTTATTTCGGACGAATTGATTTCAAAGAAGAAGGAGAATCTGCCGCGGATCAAATTTATATCGGCGTCGCTACACTTACTGATGCAAGCGGAGAAAACTTCCTTATATATGACTGGCGCGCACCTATTTCGAGTGTGTACTATGATTATCCACCAGGACCTGCTGAATACAGTACACCAGGCGGCGTAATCCACGGTAATGTGGAGAAAAAATTACAATACATTATTCAAAATGGCGAGATTGATTCTATGTTCGATACGAGCCTTACAATTGGTGATGAAATCTTGCAACAAGCGCTTGGAAAAGGCACGAACAAACATATGCAAAGCATCGTTGCTACGATTCAGCGCGAGCAAAATGAAATTATTCGTCACGATGAAGGCCGACTCCTTATCGTGCAAGGAGCCGCTGGTAGTGGTAAAACATCAGCTGCATTGCAACGAATCGCCTACTTACTATATAAATATCGCGAATGGCTAAAAGCAGATCAAATTATTCTCTTCTCTCCTAACTCTATGTTCAATAGCTACGTTTCTAACGTACTACCTGAACTCGGTGAAGAAAATATGCAGCAAGTTACATTCCAAGAATATTTAAACCATAGACTAAGTAAGTCATTTGAAGTTGAAGATCCTTATGAACAATTAGAATATATGTTAACTGAAACGAATAATCCTACCTATAAAACGAGAAATGCGAGCATCCGATTTAAAGCATCCACTCAATTTTTCGAGATGATTAGAGCGTACAGACAATCTCTTGAATCTTCAGGCATGCTATTTAGAGGAATGAAATTTAGAGGAAAACTGATTGTTTCTGCGAAAGAAATTACAGAACAATTTTACAATACCGACTCCTCCCTCCGCTTCCATAGTCGAATTGAGAAGTTAACGGATTGGCTAAATAAGCAAATAGATGCACTTGAAAAAGCAGAACTGAAAAAGCCTTGGGTAGAAGAAGAAATTGAATTACTTAGTAAAGATGAATACCAAAAAGCTTATAAATATTTGCAAAAAAAAGGAGAGTTTGACGACAACTCCTTTAATGATTTTGAAAAAGAAACGAGAGTACTTGGACGTATGATTGTCCGTAAAAAATTGAAGCCCCTTCGTAAAGGTGTTCAAACATTACGCTTTATCAATTTCACAGGCATATATAAACAACTTTTCACAGATGCATCATGGGTTACTGAGAAAAAACCGAAAGAGTGGGATGACATTTGCTCCTTAACAGTAAACATGCTTGATGAAGGAAAACTATATTACGAGGATGCGACTCCATTCTTACTTTTAAAAGAATTAATTGAAGGCTTCCAAACGAACAGATCGATTAAACACGTACTCGTAGACGAAGCGCAAGATTATTCTCCGTTTCAGTTCGAGTTTTTAAAACGTCTCTTCCCTGCCGCAAGAATGACGGTACTCGGAGACTTTAACCAAGCGATATTTGCTCATGCGAGTGAAACGGTTAATTTCGATACACTTACAAATTTATACGGTCCAGACGAAACAAACGGCATTAACTTAACTCGTAGCTACCGCTCAACAAAACCGATTATTGAATTTACACGTGCTCTCGTACCGGAAGGCAAGAACATTCACGCCTTTGAACGTGACGGCGAGAAACCTACAGTGACGAAAGTATCGAATGTCAACGAACTGCACGAACGTATTATTGCCAAAGTTGCTGAACTACAAAAAGAGCAGCACAATACGATCGCAATTATATGTAAATCTGCAGCTGAAAGCGCAGCTGCATACGAAGCACTTAATCATATCGATAATATTAAACTCGTGAAGAGTAACTCAGCCGAGTATGAGCAAGGCATTGTCGTGATCCCTGCTTACTTAGCAAAAGGTATCGAATTTGATGCTGTTATTATTTACGATGCTTCTAAAGATGTGTACAGCGACGAGAGCGTTCGTAGATTGTTCTACACTGCTTGTACGCGCGCAATGCATGAACTGCAACTTTATAGCGTTGGCGAAGTTAGTCCTTTTATACTTGGGGCTGATTCGGAGAGTTTTGAGCTTATAATGAAAACACCTTAATGATGGAAGTGCCCCCCGAAAACGGGACACATATTAAAACACCTCCCGAATTCGCATACTAAGTATGCAAATTCAATGGAGGTGTTCTTTTTATCATTTAGACTTGTAAAATGCTTCGTATTTCTTCTAAACGTAAATTTGTAAACTTTGCAATATCTTCGATTGGCATTCCATTTTTATGCATTCCACGAATTAATTGAATCTTACCTTCTTCAATTCCCTCTTTCTTTCCTTCATTACGAGCATGAGCGAACTTTGCGGCTTCATCCATCAAAGCTTTCTCTCTTGCCTCATATGCTTGTCGGAAAGAAGAATCTTGACTCATACGCTCCCATTTATTCATCGCTTTTTGTAAAATCGGATCTTGGTTCATCGCAATGTCCTCCAATGTTTGGGTTAGTTGTTCATCCTCGTTTGCCGGAAGTAATAATAACCAACGAACAAACAAATCTTCCCAAGGATTTACTTGTTCATTCCGCCACTGTTGCATAAGTTTCGAAATCTCTACGATGTGAACTTCGATATCACTACTCAATATTTTATGTTGTTGTCGATTCCATAAAACTCCTGTTGTATGGAATGCCTCGTATTCAGGAAACATAACGAAATTTAACAAATTGATTGTAATTGTTTTATGAAGAGAGCTGTATGGCATTCCCTTTTGAAGTTGAGCTGTGTATAGCCTTCCCCAATAATATAAACTGCGTTTAATCATATCATGATTATTATTGAGTTGTATTTCTACATTGACTTTTGTTCCTGTGTCTAATGTAGCTGAAATATCTAAGATAGATAACTTATCTTCTTCATGTTCCCTGTGTAAATGTGGATCTGCAAATTGTAACGAAACAATGGGTGATTCTAAAGAATCCTGTAACATCGCATTTAAAAAAGCAATTAAAATATCTTCATTTCCACTTGTGCCAAATAATTGTTTAAAAGCAAAATCAATGCGTAAATTCACTAATTGTTGGCTGGACATGAAATTTTCTCTCCCCATCTCATAAGAGGCTTTTCTTTTATTGTACATAAAATAGTGATACGCATGCAAACACGCACTTACTTAAATTTCATAAAACGCTCTGTATTTGCAGGTTATCACATCACTTCTCACGATGCAGACATTCTTACGATTGACGTACTTCTATCCTCACCTTCATTAGATCCTGACACTTCCAAAAAAGATGCGGAAGAATACTCCTATTTACAACAACTAACTGAATCGATATCTCGTTCTGAATTATGTATTTCTGTTAAAGAGAGTACACTTATTTAAACACGAAAAGAGGAGTATTTATCATACCCCTCTTCTACTATCTATTTACGTTTTTACTTGATCATAATAATGAATTCTTTTATATGCAACTTATATAAGTATCAAGGTGTCTTTCTAATCCTGAATGAAATACCCTTACGCCTATATACACTCAGCACAATCCCCATTATAAGCGCATGAAATACAGTCGGCGTTAATCCGTAACTAATAAAAGGTAAGGATATAGCAGCAAGCGGCAATAATCCTAGTATCATTCCAACATTATAAATGAACTGGAATACAAAAAGAGTCAATCCACCAACGAGTAGCAATTTACCGTACCGATCATTTATTTTATAAGAGATGACTATTAATCTTGCTACAAAAAGAGAAAGAACGAAGACAAGAATTAATGCAAGCCAATACCCATAATAGTAAGTCAAACTTGCAAATACAAAATCAGTATCCGGAGCAGGAATGAATTTCATATCTCCATATGTACCAAACCAACCTGCTGATGACATTACCTCTTTTAATCGTATATACATAAATCCTGCGCCACCTGCATCACTCTCAGGATTTAAATACCCTAAAAGTCTATCTAAGTGGTATCCTGAAGACCATGATACGGATACCTTAATAATAAATAAACAAATAGGTACAACCGTAATAATCAACGACGTTTTCTTTCCTAGCTTACTCCACCAAAGCATAACGAATACCATCGTAATATAGATAAAAATTGACGAAAGGGTGGATACAATCAAAAATAAGTACAAAGAAAATAAATATAAAACCACAAGATGTATAATCTTTAACCTACTATTATTAAAAAAAGAAGCCCAAGCTAGAAAAAAGAAAGGCACTGCCATTAGACAGTCAATTGCAATTGGACCGATTTGTATTAACGGTTCTCCAATCATTGAAGCGTTTGAAAAACAGTATAGTATTAACAGGACAACTACTCCGATTATATAAAACAACCATCCCATTCTCTCTAATTTCCGATAATCAAGTAACATCATCCCAATCGCTGTTACAACACCGAGAATAATAAATATCACCTTATTTATCATTACTTCATTCGTATATTCAAAAACAAAAACCGGTAAAAAACCTAACCCCATAGCAGCCACTAATAAAATAAGTAAAAACCAATCCACCTTTGGCTTATGAAGTTTATTAAGTTCTTGCCCTAGTTTAATCGGACTTCCCATTTGTTCCACCGCTTTATTTTCAGCGACTTCCTCACTCAAACCTTTTTCTATCCATGTGTTCTTCGCCTGTTTTAGGTGAAAATCTAGTTCCGTTGCTACAAAGCTCTTCGCTTCTTTTGATTTAATATGATTCGTAACTTCGCTTACAAAACGCTCCCCTTTTTTGTTCAATTCCGCCTCACTCCTGTACTAATCCTTTTAATATAAATCGTGCCTTCGTAGCATTCTTCTCTGCCTTTCGCAGCATCTTGTTTCCTTTATCATTTAATTGATAATATTTAGCTCCCGCATGATCCCAGCTAGATTGGATAAAGCGATTCTGTTCTAGACGATGCAATAAAGTGTATAGAGATCCTTCATCACCTTCGAATTTTTGAATTCCTCTCCCCCGCAGTAACTGCATCAATTCATAACCTGTTTTTTCATTCATAAGAAGTTGCAACACTGCTAAAAGGATGTCTTCTTCCTTTTCGGACGATTGATTGATTTTTTCGTGCACCCGCTTTTGGTGCCGATCAGAAAAACTCAAATGTTTAAACGTTGTGTTCTCCATTGATTTTCGCAAGCCTTTTAATCGACCTTCCATTCGATTATTCCTCCAATCCTTCCTTCAAAAGCTCCTTCGCTTTTTTCAGTCTCGTTTTTATCGTGTTTTCCTTTACTTCTATTACTGTAGCAATCTCTTTAATTGATAATTCCTCATAATAAAATAGATAAATGACTTCTCGATATTTTATCGGTAAATTCATTACCGCAGAAGCCAACCTACTATCCTCAGCATTTTGAATAACTGTTTGTTCGACACTTTCTTTTTGACTCTCCATATACGTAAAGTCATCCTCTGTAACGATAACTTTTTTGTTATACCAACTTTTTATATAGTCCTTACATTGATTGATTGCAATTCTCCATAACCATGTTTTCACATTCGAATTCCCTTTATATGTATGAAGAGATTTATAGCATTTCACGAATATATCTTGCGTTACATCCTCCGCAACCTCTTTATTATTCACATACGAATACACAAGCTGCAGGACTTCTTGTCCATACTTGTTCATTATTTCGTCAATAAGGTCCTCCTTATCTTCTATTTCAAACGCTTCTATCGTTAATTCATCCACATCATTTCCTCCTTCCCATATATTAGACGACGCACTGTATGGAAAAGTTTTATAAATACATAAAAAAATACGGATGGTAATGTCCATACCGTTTTTTTATAAATATTTATTTACTTCTTGTCCCCTGACACTAATGTTCTGCTTAAAAACAGGAATTTTCATCCATATATCTTGTTCCCTATTTTAAAACATAATACAATGAATACGTAACTTAATAAGCTATAACTAGTAGGTGTGGCAATCATCTCTTCCATTTTGAAAAAAGGGGGGAGGTGATAATATAATCGCGATGTTTATAATTAAATTAGTGTATGGTATCCTAACCGGAGCTGGCGTTGTCATCGGTAGAAGATACGTTGGTCCGTGGCTAATTTCTGTATACAAAAAAGCGAGAACCACCCTGCTTCGTGGAAAAGGTAAGGGCGGTTCTCGGCTAAAACGTTAATGTAATTGTCTTATAACCGCACCTACTACCACCACAATAGCAAGTTAGGTTACACAAGGCAGAAGTTTCTCAGGCTTCTGTCTTTTTTATTTTATGCAAAATTCACACTACATACTCTATCATTATTGTAACACATTTTATTTATTTTTAGTCAAGAGAAAAACTACCTAAAGGGCTCCCCTTCAGGTAGTTCTCTATTTTACGCTAACGCAGCTAGACTTTTTCAAGTTCAGCTGTGCCGCTCTCATCATTTATAGCACCAATAAAGACGGATTATGTACCCGCTTCATAACAATGAGTAAACAAGGAACAACACCTATTACGAATATAAAAAATCCTCTCACTATATAGCACCTATGTTTTCAGCAATACTCTATTACCATCAAACTAAATTTGTATAATTTAAACTACAGAATAGCAAGCTAATTTTCAAATATCTTCTTGCGCATTATCCTAAATTTATTATCTATTTGTATCATGCTTATAAATAAAAGATATCCTACCGACGCACCGAGCATATTTATAGCAATCCGCCACACATCAAAAACATCAGACAAAGTTAGTAAATGTAATATCTCCCAAACAAGAAAGGTCATAACATACCACTTACGAGCTTTCTTATAGTTAGTCACTTTATTAATCAGCACTGGAACGAAAAATCCAAATGGAACTACTAATATTATATGTTGTAAAACACTTAACCAATAAGTTGAGTTTCCCCAAGGACCTGGATGTGCAATAAAATCTTTAACTTGCCAAAGTGTTATTCCAAAAAGTTGTAATAACGTTTCTAAATCAGATATATGTAAAAATTGCTGCCAAAATTCAATGGGATGATAGACAGTCCCACCTGTCAAACTGCGAACAGAGTCAAATGTAGAAGTTGAAATAAACGTTCCTAAAAAGACAATAAAACAAATGATTATATAAGGAATACATAAAATTTTTGATAATACCTTTAATGGTCTAGGAACTTCGTATACCGATTTATTAATCTCTACGCCAATAACTTTTGATTCTCCAAAACTTTGAAGCGCTTTATAAATCGCTTCTTTTTCATTCATACCTTGTTCCATATATTCTTCTTTCAAGCTGTTCAAGTGATCATACATTTCTAGAAATAACTCATCCTGTTCAATATCACTAAGTTCTGAATAGGCTAAAATAGACTTAATATACTCATCAAATTCACTCATAAATAACTCCTTTCTGACAAGCTTGAATTAATGCTGTTACACTCTCCCAAGAATTCACTTTCTTCTGCAATTCTTTTTTCCCTTTATCTGTAATAGTATAGAATTTCCTTTTCATCCCATTCTCAGATTCATTCCAATAAGATTCAAGAAACTCCTTTTTCTCTAATCTCTTTAAAGCAGGATACAAAGTTCCCTGCCCCATACTATACAAATCTTCACTTGCATCCTTTAAACTTTGAGCTATTTCATATCCATATGTATCACGTTTTGCAATGATAGAAAGTAATAAAATATCTATACTTCCCTTCAAGATTTCTTTGTCCAACAATACCACCACCTTATATACATCGTATAACAACATATGTCGTTATGCAATATAGTTAGAAGAATATTCCATAAAAAAAGAACCACCTAAAGGCTCCCCTTCAGGTGGTTCTCTATTTTATGCTAACGCAGCTGCCTGTTCTTGTTGATCTACAGGAATAACAGCGTCTGTTAGTGCTTTTTCTAGTTCTGCTGTATATTTCATTTGTTCTTCTTTGCTCCAGCCTAGTTTCGCAGCCATGTAGTTGATTACTGCTTCTTTCCACTCATATACCCAGTGGATGTTGAAGAATACAGCGCCTCTGCGGCGTACGAAGAAGTCAACTGGTTTTGCTGTCATTTCGTAATCCATTGCGTATACAAGCGGGATTAGAACGTCAAGCGGCATGTTGTATTCTTTCGCTTCGTCTTTATGTTTTTTCGCTAAGTCAAATAGTACGTCAACGTTAGAACCATAGAATTTCGCGAATTCTTCTGCTTGTGCTGTTGTTAAACCATATTTCGTACCTTCGCCAGCTTTTTTCGCAACGAATGCTGGGAATCCGTGTGAACCATCTACATGTCCACCCGAGATTGGCATATGTTTCGTGTCGCTCTTCGGATATGCGCTATGACCTTCTTTTTGTAGTAAGTTCGTTACGTAGTCTACTACCATTTCAGCCATTTTGCGGTATCCTGTTAATTTACCACCTGCGATTGTAATTAAACCAGATTCAGAAGTCCAAATTTCATCTTTACGAGAAATTTCAGATGCACTCTTACCCTCTTCATAAATTAACGGACGTACACCAGCCCAGCTTGATTCAATGTCTTTCTCTGTAATTTTCACGCTTGGGAACATGTAGTTAATCGCATTAATGATGTATGTGCGATCTTCTGTTGTCATTTGTGGTACAGCTGCGTCTTTATCGTAGAACGTATCTGTTGTACCTACATAAGTTTTTCCGCCGCGAGGAATCGCGAACACCATACGTTTATCTGGTGTATCGAAGTAAATCGCTTGACCTAATGGGAAACGTTTTTGGTCAATTACTAAGTGAACACCTTTTGATAACTGAAGTACTTTTCCTTTTTTCGAGTTATCTTTTTCACGAAGTGTATCTACCCAAGGGCCAGCTGCGTTTACAATTTTCTTACCGTAAACTTCGTATACTTCTCCGTCTAGTAAATCGATTACACGTACACCGCATACTTTTCCATCTTTATATAAGAAACTGTCTACTTTTGCATAGTTAACAGCTTTTGCGCCGTGCTCAATTGCTTCTTTCATTACTTCAATTGTAAGACGCGCATCATCTGTACGATATTCTACGTAGTAACCGCCGCCTTTTAATCCTTCTTTTTTTACAAGAGGCTCTTTGTTTAATGTTTCTTCACGGTTAAACATCTTTCTGCGCTCGCTTCGTTTTACACCTGCTAAGAAGTCGTATACACGAAGACCAATTGATGTACTAAATGATCCGAACGTACCACCTGTATGGAACGGAAGTAACATCCACTCTGGTGTTGTTACATGGGGACCGTTCTCATATACGATCGCACGCTCTTTACCCACCTCTGCTACCATTTTCACTTCAAGTTGTTTTAAATAACGTAGACCACCGTGTACAAGCTTCGTTGAACGACTTGATGTACCTGCTGCAAAGTCCTGCATTTCAAACACAATTGTTGATAACCCGCGTGTTGCTCCATCTAATGCAATACCAGAACCAGTAATACCTCCACCAATTACGATCACATCTAACTCTTGTTTATTTACTCCGTTTAATACGTCTTTACGTTGTTTACTTGAAAATTTCATGGTAATTCCTCCCTTTGATAACGAAAAAAGAGACCACAAACTCCGCTATAGATTTCGCCTCTATAGCGCGTTGTGGTCTCTCCAAATCTCCTACCGAATTATTAACTTGTCACCATTATAACACTGTTTATGATTATTTGAAAGCTTTTGTTGCTTCAATTGCTTTTTTCCATCCAGCATATAGCTCTTCGCTTGTTTTCGCTTCCATCGTTGGTTCAAAGCGTTTGTCCATATGCCACTGTTCTTTAATTTCATCTTGGTTTTTCCAATATCCAACCGCAAGACCAGCTAAGTATGCTGCACCTAGAGCCGTTGTTTCGTTGATCACTGGACGCTCTACAGGAACATCTAAAATATCACTTTGGAACTTCATTAAGAAGTTATTTTTAACTGCTCCGCCATCAACGCGTAATGTTTTCAGTTCAATACCTGAATCTGCTTCCATTGCGCATAATACATCTTTCGTTTGGTAAGCTAAAGATTCTAGCGTTGCACGAATGAAGTGCTCTTTCGTCGTACCGCGTGTTACACCAAACATAGCGCCGCGTACTTCACTATCCCAATAAGGTGTTCCTAGTCCAACGAATGCTGGTACAACGTATACACCATCAGTTGATTCAACGCGACTCGCATACACTTCACTCTCACTTGCATCTTTAAACATGCGCATTCCGTCACGTAACCACTGAATTGCAGAACCTGCTACGAAAATACTTCCTTCTAATGCGTAGTTTACTTTACCATCTATTCCCCATGCAATTGTTGTTAATAGACCATGCTCAGAAGCTACTGCTTTTTCACCTGTGTTCATTAACATGAAGCAACCAGTTCCGTAAGTATTTTTCGCCATACCTTCACCGAAACAAGCTTGTCCAAATAATGCTGCTTGTTGGTCACCAGCTACACCTGCAATCGGTACATTTTGGCCGAAGAAGTGGTAATCAATTGTTTCTCCGTAAATTTCAGATGATGGACGTACTTCTGGAAGCATGCTCTTTGGTACTGTTAACATTTCTAGAAGCTCATCATCCCACTGTAAGTCGTGAATGTTAAACATTAACGTACGTGATGCGTTTGAGTAATCTGTTACGTGTGCTTTACCACCAGATAGTTTCCATACAAGCCACGAATCAATTGTTCCGAATAATAGATCGCCGTTTTCTGCTTTTTCTCTTGCACCTTCAACATTATCTAAAATCCATTTTACTTTCGTACCAGAGAAGTATGCATCAATTAAAAGACCTGTTTTTTCGCGAACCATTTCGCTATAACCTTTTTCTTTTAACTCATCACAAATTTCAGCTGTTTGGCGAGATTGCCATACGATTGCGTTGTAAATTGGTTTACTAGTTGTTTTATCCCAGACAACCGTTGTTTCACGTTGGTTCGTAATACCGATACCAGCGATTTGTTCTGGTTTTACATCTGCTTCACTTAAGCAAGTTGCGATAACTGCTAAAATAGATCCCCAAATTTCTTGTGCATTATGCTCTACCCAGCCCGGCTTTGGAAAATGTTGTGTAAACTCTTTTTGAGCTGAATGAACAATTTCACCTTTTTTATTGAAAAGAATTGCGCGTGAGCTTGTTGTTCCTTGGTCTAATGAAAGAATATATTTTTTCATATCGGTTTCCCCCTTATGCTACTTTTCTACTATTTGTATTGCTTCCGCTTTTTTTACTTGTCATATAAGAGATTGCTAGTACAATCACAGTTGCGATAATCACATAAATAAGTGCTGAATTTTGCTTTCCTTCAAATACAACTTGATGGAATAAACCTGCAAGTGATCCACCTAAAATTGGACCAACTACTGGAATCCATGCATACTTCCAGTTTGAACCGCCTTTTCCTGCAATCGGAAGGAAGAAGTGTGCGATACGCGGACCTAAATCACGTGCTGGGTTAATTGCGTATCCTGTTGTCCCACCTAATGATAAACCAATACTTACAATTAAGAAACCTACGATAAATGGATTTAATCCATCTGCAAATTTATTTGCACCAATTGCTAATATACCAAATACTAAAACGAATGTTCCAATCATTTCACTTAAAAGGTTTGCAAATGTGTTCGGAATTGCTGGACCTGTTGCAAATACACCTAACTTTGTTCCTGGATCTTCTGTTTCTTTCCAGTGTGGTAAGTAATGTAAATATACGATAACTGCCCCGATAATTGCCCCAATCATTTGTGCTGCGATATAACCTGGTACATCACTCCATGGGAACGCTCCCTTAAATGCTAATCCTATTGTTAAAGCCGGATTCAAATGTGCCCCACTAATTGATCCAACCGCATACGCTGCAACCGCTACTGCTAAGCCCCAGCCCATTGTAATAACAATCCAACCTGAATCTTTCGCAAACGATTTCTTTAAACTTACACCAGCACAAACGCCGCCACCAAGTACGATTAACAACGCAGTCCCTATTAACTCTCCTAAAAATGCTGACATAGTATCCCTCCACAATCAATTTAAACGCTTCCAAATGTGATAGAGGTAAAATGAATGGCCATTCGTTTTTGTCAAAAGAAAAAGACCCACAGCTTGCACGCTTCTATATAAATTTATATAGAAACAATGAAATGTGGATCTCTACTTTTCTCCGTCACGTTTATTAACTTGTCTATAATGTTAACCGTAAATGAAAGCGGTGTCAACGAAAAAATTCACATTTTCGTCACTTTTTTTGGTAATGTTTCCATAGTTCGCGTTTTGATGTCGTAATTGCTGTCGCACCAGCGTTTAAAGCTCTTTCCACATCTTCTACAGTACGAATAAAACCACCTGCTAAAATCGGTACACCAGTACGCTCTTTCACTTCAGCGATAACGTCCGTTAATGCTCCAGGAAGTACCTCAATATAATCCGGTTTCGTCTTATCTAAAAGATTGCAGCTCTTCTCCATCGCACTCGAATCGATTAAAAAGATGCGTTGTATTGCCACAACACCTTTTTGCTTCGCCTTCATAATAACGCTCGCCTTTGTTGAAAGTAACCCGTACGGTCTAAACTCCTGACATAAATATTCCGTCGCATGCCCATCACTCTGCAAACCATGAATTAAATCCACATGTAAAAACACCTTTTTACAATATTGCTTCGCAAGCGATATAACACTCTTCAATTGGCCGACATGAATATCTAAAATAACAATATATTCATACGAACTATGTAATAGCTTTTCCAAATCTTTAATTTGCCTCACTGCCGGCAAAATCTTCTGTTCATGAAATTCCATTCTCTATATCCCCTTCTTTATGTCATCCTATCCTTTATAGTACACAATTTAAGTGAAAAGAACAGCTAGTGTAGGGGATTTCTTTCAAATCTTTCCTCTATCTATATATTTTCTTCAACTTATCCGATCCCATACCACCTATAATCATGAATGCAAGGGGCAAAAGATTCATTACATATGGCGCATCTGCTACAATTGTAATACTTGCTCCAGCAAACTTATTTAGCATCCATACAACGATTTTTGCAATAAACAAAAATACTCCTATCATAAATAGACTATCAAAAAACACCTTCCATTTTGGATACGCCAATTGCTTACTATCTTCAATTACTTTCTGCGTCAATTCTTCATCACCCCTTAGCAATTCATCAATTGTAATACCGAACAGGTCACTTAAATGAATAATAATTTCAATGCTCAGATAGTTCTTTCCCGCCTCCCATTTCAAAACAGATTGCCTACTCACATGAAGTTTTTCAGCCAAATCATTTTGCGACCAATCTCTTTTAAACGCTCACTCAAAATCATACTGTGTTTATCGCCTCTCTATGCCCATTATGTTCAAATAAATGATGAAGAGTAAAGCTAGTTATCGTTGCATTTCCTGCGCAACTTATGCGTTACAGCTTATAATGGCGCTCTTTTATATGTATCTTCCCTATACTATGCTCCAATAATAATTTCCCGAACAATAATACAAGGGACGGATATTAATAAAGTGAAACTTTAATCAGCCCTCACTAATCGGGCTTTTACGGACAGCCCGCCCCCCACCTAACTTCTTTGATTCCGCTGAATTTTGAGGTGGGGTCTTACTGCCCGGCAAATAGCGGGATAAAGACTAGATTAGGCATAAAAAATACGCCATCCCTTCTTATCAGTCTCCAGAAAGAATAACGCAAATTTTCATTTTTACTCATCATTTTTCGGACTATATGAAAACCCCGGATATTTCACAACAGGCCTCTTCTCCTTACGCAGGGAATCCATTACTTGCGGGCCAACATGTATATTACTCTCCACTATTTCTTTAGGAGTCAGTGCCATCCATTGATTTAACGATACATCTTCAAAACGATTACTTCTGAACATCTCTAAAAACCATAATGTTTCGGTACCTGTATTTTGAATATAATGCCCCGTCGCAAACGGTACATATCCGACATCGCCAGCTCTATAATCAAATGTACGAGCGGTACCATTTCCAAGAAACACAGTCATTCTCGCTTCCCCTGTCAAATAATATTGCCATTCATCATTATTCGGGTGCCAATGAAGTTCTCTCATTCCACCAGGCTCAACCTCAACGAGCGCTGCTGCGATTGTTTTGGAAATAGGGAAATTTGTAGAATCTACAATTCGAACGCTACCACCAGGCGTCTTAATCGGCTTTTGTTTTAACAATTCATGTTTAAATGTTAAAGGACCTTCTCCTTTCGGCGATTGAATTTCCTGACTTTCAAGCGAACCTGGCACCTCTCCTTGATAAATATAAACTTGATCTGAAGGAATAGAACGAAAAGCACTCTCAGGTACTCCGAAATTAGCCGACAACACTTCTTTTGGCGTATGCGCAAACCAATCAGAAATAGCTAAAGTAGATAAATCAGAAAAATGCCCATCATCGAAAACGAGTAGAAATTCACAATGTTCCAATCCTTGAATGGAATGCGGAATACCAGGCGGAAAATACCAAAGATCACCTGGTCCAACATCAGCAATAAAATTACGCCCATTTTGATCAACAGCCGTTATGCGCGCCCGTCCTAAAAGCATATACGCCCATTCCGCTTCTTTATGCCAATGTAGTTCTCGTACTCCACCGGCCGTTAAACTCATATTTACTCCCGCAATCGTCGTCGAAACCGGTAGTTCCCGAGCAGTAATCTCCCGAGACCACCCGCCTTGTTTCAAAATCATAGAAGTGTCCGAGAATGAAAACTTCAAGTTAGGAACTAACCCTGCATCCGTTATAGGCGGAACAAGCATATTCGGATTTTGAATATCCCGCATAACATTACGAGGTCCAGAATCAATCGCACCAGCTCCGTCGCTGCGGATTGGTTGTGGCACATTCCCTCCCGCTTCATTAACAGTACGTTTCTTCATGATTACACTCCTTTTTCATCCGGTTATTAGGTGAAAATCCTCCACCATAGTGTATGAATTGGGCTTTAGATGGTTACAGTTACTATGATTTAAACCGTGAAAAAAACGCGTCTACTATTGTTATTTTTTATCGGAAATTCAATATTCCCCATCAAATCTTCTTGTTCATTTCTCAACTTATACTAGTATGCTTAGCGCTTAGGAAGACAAAAAAATAAACTAGAACTAACAAAAAACCCTGTAAAATTTATTACAGAGTTTTTCACCAATTATTTATTGTTTTACATATCGAATACGAACATTATCGTCCATTTGATAAATTTGTAATGTGTTTCCATAACTAATTCCTAACTCTTCACTTGCACCAACTGCACCCACAAGTACCCCTTAAAATAATTTATTCTTAGTTGGTTTTACTACCAATACTCTTCGCTGCCTCTTCAAACAGTTTCGAACCTTCTTGTGCTTTACTTAATGATTGATGCATTTTACTTTCGTCTTCTTGGTCCAATGCATCAAATAGAAGTTGAAAACAATCCGCATATAGTTCCATCGACTGCTTTATCTTCGCCTGTTCTCCCTGTAACTCAGGAGGCGCTTGTAGATTCTTCAGTTTCGTTGCAGTTGCCTTTGCTCCACCTAAACTCAGTTGTACTTCACTTTTCTTTTGTTTGTATGATTTTACGTCTGAATCTGCTATTCCTTCAATTAATTTCATTGTATCTTCAATTTGAGTAGCACTATTTATGATATCTGCCTTGTACCTTTCAACATCTGAACCAGTTACCTTACCAGTTGAAGAACTAGAAGAAGTTGAATTATTTGAAGAAGAACTTGGTTGACTACTTGATGAACTACTGTTTGTACCTTCACCTTTCGCTACAGATAAGCTATCCTCTTTCTTGCCATCAGTTGACTTACTCTCTTTTTCAGAAGTCTTATTCTCTTTCTCTACCTTTTGCGTTTCTTCTTTCTTTGGTTCAGCTTTCTTACCATCAGTTTCAATTGTAATACAACCACTCAATAACATAACTGGTAACGCTAAACTTACTAATTTCTTTGCTTTCATGATTACTAATACCCCTTTATTTGTAAAATGTAGTGCAAACAAGTTAATATACTTAACTAATAAATTCCCCCCGAATAATTTATTAAAATCTACTATCCATAGATTTCCTGTATATTCATAATCTTTCCATATATAAGATTTTACAAAGAATTACATATTTGGTCAAAGGGATTTATGTAGTCCTTAAAAGAAAATTTTAATCAAAAAGAAAAGAAGCTAACAATAAATTGTTAACTTCTCAGCTTAAGGAAAAAATAGTATCTTTCCTTATCTTCTAATATCTAGGTTGTGATTGAATATTTGTAAGATGAACATCATACATATCAATGATTTCAAGAAATCTATCAGCTTCACGGAAAACATGGTCTGCTAATAACGGATGAATGATACTCTTTATTTTACATTGCTCAATTAAATCACGTGCTGTTTTCTTAAAATCCCGAAGAGATGCAACCGACACACGATTTTGATCTAAAAATTGATCTAAAAGAGGGGCTGTTTGGGATTGTGGTTTCATAGATTCTAAGTCAATTGCTTGATACATCAATTCATCAAAATCATTGCTAAAATTCCGTGCTGTATCTACAAGCTTTCTTTCCGATGGATCAAGAAGATGACCAATAAATTTAGCATGGTCTGCCATAATCCGTAAAAAGAAAACATTTTCTTTAATAATAGCATCAGGAAGAGCATCTAATTTACCTTCATTTAATTGTATTAAACGTTTTCTAAAATAATCAGCTTCCCTACTTGTATGGTCAACTAAAAGTGGAAAGTTATTTTGTCCTGGCAATTTACATGTGAGAATTAACCCTAAAATTTTTCGTTTAAATCCCCAAATATTAGTTGCGGCTTGTTGTACTTCTGCATTAAATCTTTTTATTTGCTCAGGATCTGTTTCATTTGTATAGGAATGCGCTATTTGTTCAATATGTTCAAACAATCGATAAAATTGATTCGCCTCTTCGATTAGTTGAGTATCCTCGCATCTAAATCCTAAACGAAGAAAAAAAGAATGCTCCTTCATGATTCTAGACCAAAAACGAATTTCATTTAATGAACGCTCAACAAACATTACAGATGTAACACCTGTATCCGGATGTAATGAAGTTTCATCCCTATGCATTGTTAATCCCCCCCCAGTAAAATCCCCACTAGTTCCATTCTTATGAGTAAAAAAATATATAAATACCATCAATAAAAGTTTATGATGACTCTCTTATACATGTAAAATTAAACTAATATAACCTTAGCTTGATGAACATATACTGCTCCCGCAGAAGAAAAAAAGCTACCACCGAGATGTAAAATCCTACTAGGTGGTAACCTTTCAAAATTTCTATTAAAGCAATACAGAATCCTTATCACTATCCTGATTACGTTTCTCACGCTCTTCTTCTAAGCGCTTCATATATACTTCGCCTTCTTTTTCGATAAACTCATTATCCATATCTTGCTCTTTTTTCGAAGTATATAAAACCATGTAGCCACTTAGTACAATCCCAACAATTACAAGATACACCCACCATGGTAAAGTTTCCAAATCACTTCATTCCTTTCCTTAGACAAGCCTTATTAGTTTCACTTTATGAGGAAAGAATTGGATTTATGCTTAAAATTTTTATTGTGGATGCTTCGCGAAAAATGCTTGTACATATTCCATAAACTCAATTGGTTCCTGACGAAACGGTGCGTGGTATCCTTTTTCAATAATATGAAACGTACTATTCGCAAATAGCTCATGATACAGTTCACCATTTTTCCAAGAAACACTTTTATCATGTCGTCCCCATATAATTAAAGTCGGTACCTTAATTTTATCAGCTTCCATCGCAATGCGGCGCTCTCTCATTTTCGTAAGCTGATCATAATGCTCTTTATCATCACGACTATTTTTCACTTCATTTTTATTATACTTCGTAATCTCAGTTACAGTTTGTAAGTCCGTCGATAGCGGTGGTACTTCATAACTTTCTTTTTGCTGGAAAGACTCTATCCCTGTAGCATCCGCCAAGATGAGATGCGTCACTGCATCCGGATATAAATACGCTAAATTAAGGGACATCTCTCCGCCCATTGAATGGCCGAGCACCGCAAACTGATCGTATCCAAGCTTCTTCATTAACTTATAATATAAATTCACTTGCGCAGGAAACGAATACTGAAAATCAACCGGCTTAGAAGAACGCCCAAACCCTAAAATATCAACCGCAATAATCGTATGATCTCGCACTAGTTCCGGATAAATATCACTAAACCCATCAGAAGAACCACCAAACCCATGCAACATGAGTAACGGAGGTTTCCCCTCACCAATTTGCTTAAAATAAATCGTCTGCCCATCAATTTGCGCCATACTCTCTTTCGTATTCAGCTTCATCATAACAGTATCTTTCACTTCTTCAACCTTCGCAATCGGCTTATCAACGAAGTTACATACGATAAGCAAAACAAGCACAATACCGCTAATCAAATAAAACTTAAACCGTTTCAAAGTTCCCGTCTCCTTTCTTGAGTTGCTATTTAAAGTTTTTACATTTTTTGGTTGTTTTATGTTCTCTTTTTAATTGTAACTAAAACAGTTACAATTATACTAAAAAAATATAACTCATTTCTATTACTAATGGTTATTCTGTAACTATTATAGTTACACATTTAAAGTAAGTCAATTCTTTTCTCTACATGGCCTAAAAATAGAAAAAGGGACTTCATGTTGAAGTCCCTTTCTTTGTTATTATAGTTGGCTTACTCCGCCGTCGCCTTTATTATCTGCTGGTGCTCCGCCTGTGTCACCAATGTTAACGTAGTCTGGTCTTGCTGGTGCTCCGCCACCATCACCTCTATTTAAAGCATGTTGTTCAGACTCTGTAAAAGCAGTAAGCCCTAATGAAAGTAGTATTACTAAACCTGCTATCAATACATTAATTTTTTTCATTTATTTTAGCGCTCCTTCTTTTAAAAGTTTTTTTCGAGCTTGGCTACTAATATAAAAGTATTTACTAGCCTTTTCATGTTTTTCTTCTTGATAAAATTTATAAGCTAATATTTCTGCGTATTCCTTAACACAATCTAAAAGGGAGTGTTCTTCAAAATACGAAATACTTTCCACAGTTACTTTTTCTAACTCATTAGCACTCGAATTAATATTTAATTCCTTCAATATCATAAAGCGATGTTGAAATTCTTTATTTTGCAACTCATTACAAATTTTCAGCCCTAGTTCTATTAAGTTATTAGCAATTTCTATTTTGCCCAGTTTATAATTTTCCTCTGCTTCAGTAAAAATCGCTTTAAAATGCTTAGGCATTTTCTTAGTCACTTCACTTAAATGTCTAATTGCCAAATCTGATAAATTCTGACTACTATATAACCACCCTAAGTTACTTCTAACCATTAAAATATGTTTTTCTTCTTTATCATGTTGTTGAAGTAAATGGATTGCGGTATTAAAACTTTCCTCCGCTAACTCAAACTGTTTAAAATCAATACAACATAATCCTATGAAGTTATGACACAACGCCACGTTTCCTTCGTAACCTTTATGTTCACAAAATATTTCTTTCGCCTTTTTGATATAATCTAAAGCTAACATTTGCTGATATACTTGATAGTAAAAATATCCCATCCGATAATTAAACTCCGCATGTTCTATCGGATCTGCAATATATTTCAATAACTTCTCAGCTTGCTCATACTGTTCTTTCGCTTCGTTATAATTTGAAATTAATGTGCAATGAAACCCTTTAAAAAAGTGATAATAATAAGCTAAAAAGCCCTCTGTTGGAATTTCGAAAGATTCCACTTTATCAAAACTATCTTCTCTAACTGAAATCCAATCAACTAATGCATCATATCTAAAATTCAACAACGCATGATAAAGTAATACATCCTGATCCACATCCAACCCACTAATCTTACTTTCAATCTCCTCTTTCATTTCTGTGGCCTTCTCTATATTTTGCTGCAACATTACACGATACCAATCATCTAAAGAATGTTTCATTTGCTCCCGCGTTACTACATCTGCTCCCATACACTCGCATCCCCTTTTCTCCAAAATTACAAAATTAGGATTTTTATACAATTATTAAAATTGTATATTACCACTCCTTTTCTATGTATTGAAAAATAATTATTAGAAAATTCAATATTTTAATTAATTATACCAAAGTTTTCCTTTTTAATAACTTGAGAAATAATTGTCAGAAAACTTACTAGAATAAATAAAAAAGCAAGCAGTTCCAGCACTCCGCTAAAACTACTTGCTCTCCTACTTACTATCTCTATTTTTACTCTTTAATAAATTCCTTCGTACTTCTCACTGTATCAATTGGACGAACTAATTTTTCAATTTCTTCACGTTTTGGCTCTAGGAATGGAGGTAAAGATAATTTTTCGCCAAGTGTTTCGTATGGCTCATCTCCCATAAATCCTGGGCCGTCTGTTGCAAATTCAAATAAGATTTGTGGTGCAACTCTTGCGTATAATGATTCGAAGAAGTGACGGTCTACATAGCCAGATGAAGGAAGTCCAACGCTACTGATTCTCTCAATCCATTCTTCTAATACAGCGCGATCTTCTACGCGGAATGCAGCATGGTGAACCGTACCAAAACCTTGTCGTGCTTCTGGAAGAACCGTATTATGTTCTACAATGACAGAAGCACCGTTTCCACCTTCGTTCACTTCAAATAAATAGAATTCCCCTTCTTGCGCAACCTCTTTAAATAATAAAACTTTTTCTAACACTTCTTTGAAGAAACTAAAGTTCGCGATACGAATGAATACAGGGCCTAAACCAGTAATTGCATATTCTAATGGAACTGGTCCATTTTGCCATGGTGTACCTGATTCGATCCCTTTATCAAGTTCATCTGAGATTAATTGATAGTGTTGTTCATCAAAGTCAACGAAAGAAAGAGTTTTCTTACCAAATTGCTCTTTAATTCCTGTATGTTCTACTTCAAGACGGTCAAAACGTTTCACCCAATATGCTAACGCTGCATCAGTTGGCACTCGGAATGAAGTTTTTGAAATTTCATTTGTACCGTGTACTCCTTTTGGAATACCTGGGAAGTCAAAGAATGTCATATCTGTTCCTGCACTACCTTTATCATCTGCAAAGAATAAATGATACGTTTGAATGTCATCTTGGTTTACTGTTTTTTTAACTAAACGCATTCCTAAAACGTGAGTGAAAAACTCATAGTTTTTTTCTGCACTACTTGTAATCGCTGTAACGTGGTGAATTCCTTTTAATTGGTTCATTTTATATTCCTCCAATGGGTTTCATTTATATGTTAAAGTTGTATATTTTCTTCTATTACTTCTCTTCAATAGGTGCTAAATTCGCTTCAATCTCTGCACGCTGATTTTCTAAGAACGGTGGTAAATCAAGTTTTTCTCCTAAATGTTCTACATCTCCATCAACTGTAAACCCTGGTCCATCTGTCGCAATTTCAAATAGGATTCCGTTTGATTCACGGAAATATAAGCTTTTAAAGTAGAAACGGTCAATGATTCCTGAAGAATGGAAGCCTCTTTGTTTCACTTGTTCTTCCCAATAGGCAAGCTCTGCATCGTTTTTCACACGAATTGCTAAGTGGTGGATGCTACCGCGGCCGGGCTTTTCAGTAGGACCATCTAAATATTTCACAACGATTTCTCCAAAAGCCTCTCCTTTAATGGACTGAAAAATTGCTTCCTCTTCGCTTCGGCTAACCTCTGTATAACCAAACATCTCTGTAAGTGTACTCGCCATTTTATCAAGTCTACGAACTGTCATTTCCACAGAACCCATTCCTTGAATTTGATGCTTTGCAGGAACTTCTGATTTCTCCCAAGTTTCCCAGTGCTCTACTTTTTCTCCGTTTGAAACGAGTAGTACTAAGCGAAGACCTTCAGCATCCTCAAATTGTAAAGCAGGACGATTTGCATATGTTGTCATCTCACTATGTTTCACATCAAATTTCTCAAATCGTTCTTTCCAGTAATGTAAGCTTTCCTCTGAAGGAACGAGTAATCCAATTCGAGTAATCGCATTTGTACCGCGATATGTTCTTCCTACTAAAGGAATTTCAAAAAATGATAACTCTGTACCCGGACTTCCTGTTTTATCTCCGTAAAATAAATGATACATTGACGGATCATCTTGGTTTACTGTCATTTTCACACGACGTAATCCAAGCACATTTTTATAAAAGTGATTATTTTCATTTGCATTTTTCGTAACCATTGAAATGTGATGATGCCCTTTAATTTTATACATTTTTAATTCCTCCACTTCGTTTTACTAGTCAAGTGATGATAAAAAAATAATATGTTTTTTAGCTTTTCAATTTATCCTCATTAATGTTTTCGTAAATTCATCTTAGTTTTTACTGTATAAGTTACTTTGTTTTTTAATCGAAAACAACTGAGTATATGTTTTTCATATGGCTCAATTGCTTTCGTTACTATCACTTTACAACTCAAGTGATTAAAAAGCAAGTGTTTTATCTCGAATTCGAGATATTTTTTTATTAAATAACATTTTGGACTAAAAACACGAGAAATTCTTGGTTTGAGGACATTATAAAATTCATAAGTTGATGGATGTGAGATATCGCCAGCATTTTTGAAAAAAACACGCTAAGAGTATGCGAGATTTTATACAGTTTTTTCGTTAATCCAATAACAGACAAGAACCCTAAAACCGCACCAGAATAGGAATGTATAAAAAATTGCATAGATTGATAGAACAAAAAAAGGAGGTTCCCTTGTGAGAGTAGGGTTCCTCCTTTTTCCTTGCTACCGATAATAGGACGTTATGTTAACTGATCATGTATAGGATATTCATATAGAAATTGTTTCTATCAATGCTGAATTATACAAAGAAGGAGGCATGATAATGAAAAAAGAACAATTAATATTAATTGCTAGTCTTACTCTTTTATTTCCTGTCCTTGAATTTTTCTTCCAGAAATATGATTACTTCAATTTTTACGCACATATAGGTATTATAGCCATTGCTGTATCAACTGTTGTATTCACACTCCATTATATAAAACAAATTTATTGGAAATTATCGATCGTATGAGGAAATTATGAAAGAATAGAATTTAATTGAATATGTTTTCTATTACCCGTTTCAAGCTTTTCCCCATACCTTTTACTGCCCATACTAGTTTAAGGAACACTTTAAAGATAGCATCCCATACGTGTTCATTAATAAAAAATTCGTATACTTTCTTTAACCACTCTTTCGGGGATTTACTCTTACGTTTAAACCTTTGCCAATGCGTTTCTTCACTAGTTTTCATAACTACCCCTTCTTTCTTAATCGAATATGCTTTCTATTAGAAGTTTTAACACCTCGCTATAATGATGAAAAGAACGAGGTTTATCATATCTGGCAATTTAATCACTCCTAATTTTAAATTAAATTCATTATATAACGATTTCTAAATTTTTAGTTAATTACTAGTGAGAATTAAGCAAAATTTAAACAAAAACACCTATCTTAGGCTTTAGTTACAGGTTTTCCCCCTATAAAATCAACTATTTGCGCCACCAACTATGGGGTACGCGAATTACTTTGATATTATCTTTGAACGAACAAAATAACTCCTTTCGAAAAACAAATGAACTGATATTAATCAACTTCCAATATCGAGAATTATGTAAATAAGCTGCCCATATGGACAGCTTACTGTATTGTTTGCTTAACATATTTTTTCTGAAATGCTGGCGGTACTCAATTTAAAAGTTGATATGCCCCCATTCTAGTGGCAAGATATGTTTTATTAGTTCTTCGTTACACCCATGCGTACTTCTTAACTATTTTATTTCATTTTTAATAAAGTGAAACTTTAATCAGTGGGGGTTTTCTTCCCCCCCCCCACTGATTATCAGCCCTCACCAATCGGACTTTAATGACTTAACATTATGCTTATCTTAGGAGCGAGGTATTTTATCGGTGAGTGTATACAAACCATGTAATGCTTGCTGTTAATAATGCTGACGAAATCAAAGCTGTAAGAACACTATATGTTTGCCACATAAGTATTGTTGACCAATCGAAAGCGCAGCACAGTATACCCAGAGCAATCGTAGCGATCAGGAAAATAACTGTTACGGTTATTCTCTTTTTTGTCATTGGCTGTCGCTCATTCGTTCTCCTTCTGCGTAATCCTAAGAGAAATAGCAAAACGGCCAATAGGCAAAAAATAATTGTGATAGACGACAAAATGATATCCAAAAGCTGTGTGCCGCTTATTTCATATGACTGAGTTAGATTGCCTTCTAATATATCTTTAACTTTTAGTACCATGTTTGTATTGGTATTTGTGCCGTTGCTCAGCAAGGAGACGGCTGTTCGTTCATTTGGCAGTATGACTACTTCGGTTCTGAAATTTGGATTGCCCCCAGTGTGTTCTATAATCGTTTGTTCGGCATTTACGGACCAACCTGCCGCATAATACATACCGTTGATAGCCGAAACAGACATATCACCCCTATGTGATTTTTCGATAACCGTGTGAAATATTTCGGGTATGTCCTGCACGATACCCATCTGTATGCCCAGCCAACGAGCCATATCTTTTGTATTAGAAATGATGTAGCCTGCGGGTTTATTCCCAGCATAATCCGGAGCTTTAAATGGAGTTGTCATAAAAAAGGAAGAACGGTAGCCCTGTGCCAACTGTCCAGTAGCTTGAGCATCTTCTTTATAAACATACGTCTGGTGAAGACCTAGCGGCTGAAATACCTGTTCCTTCATAAAGTCTTCATAGCTTTGTCGCGACACAATCTCAATAACCAAACCCAATACGTCATAATTAACGGTTCCATAGTTATACTGTTCACCGGGAGGGAACGCCAATTCAGCATCAACGAGCATTTCCACAGTCTTTTGCAACATATCCGGTGTATTGCCTTGTGGAATATTTTGAAGATGCCTAATATTTGTTAGACCACTGGTATGGTGAAGAAAGTTATTTAGTGTAAGACTTTGCATATCAACAGGTTTCCCTTGATACTTTAATGTAAACCAAGGTAAATATTTTTGGACAGGGTCAGTCATTGAGAGCAGCCCTTGCTCTTCCAATAGCATAATACCCATACCGGTAAAAGCTTTACTGACCGAGGCTAACTCATAGAGTGTATTTTCACTTGCAGACAACCCCTTTTCACGGTCTGCATACCCTGAAGAAAAGTAGAACACTTCATCATCAGCAAGTATTGAGATTGACATTCCCGGCACACCTGATATACGACAGGCATCATCTAGCAACGCTTGTATTGCCGCAGATTGCGAATCTGACAACGCATAACTTTGTGTTGCGAATCCTGAGAATAATATAAATATCGTTAATACAAAAACATTAATCTTTTTCATAAACTCTCCCTTTTGGAAAAATTATAAGAGAATAATATAAATAACCTCCTTTTACAACTACGAAACTAATTTTTAATGTATCTTTCTATTCACCTATATAATATCAAATAATTGCGAATAGTTACACTTGAACGAACAGATGGATGTAATTTGAAACAACTTTAAAGAGCCTTGCTACGTAGAATGTAGTAAGGCTCTTAGCTTTTTAATAATCAAAATTCAATAACTTTATTATCATTATACAACAGCCCCACTAAGCGTATTAACACTTAATGAGGCCACTTTATTCACACTATTAATTATGGAACGTCGGTTTATAGAACGAACGATTATCAAGTGCAAAGACACGCTCTGTGTATTCGCCTGGTTTTGTGCGTCCTAATGCGCGGTCCATCATGTTCATTTTTGCATCTAAGTTATCGATGTAATGCAGAATTTCTGCTTCTTTTACTAATGGTGGTTTTGGGCTACCCCATTCCGCTTTTCCGTGGTGAGAAAGGACGATGTGTTGAAGAATTAATACTTCTTCTGCATCGATTTGCAATTCGTCTGCTGCTTTACCAATTTCGTTCACCATAATAGAAATGTGGCCTAGTAAATTTCCTTCTAACGTATACGTTGTAGAAATTGGGCCAGATAGTTCGATTACTTTACCAAGGTCATGTAAAATAACGCCTGCATATAGTAAGTCTTTATCTAACGATGGGTATAGATTTGAGATAGCTTTCGCTAAATCAAGCATTGATACGACGTGATAAGCTAGTCCAGATACGAACTCGTGATGGTTCTTTGTCGCTGCTGGATAGTCTAAAAATTCGTTTTGATGCTTATTTAATAAATGTCTTGTTAGACGCTGAATGTTCGGGTTTCTCATTTCAAATATGTATTGCGTAATTTTCTCAACCATATCTTCTTTTTTCACTGGTGCTTTTTCTACGAAGTCTGAGATATCTGTTACTTCATTTTCATTCGCAACACGAATTTGTTTCACACGTAATTGAATACGTCCTTTGTAGTTTAAAATATCACCAGCTACTTTCACGATTGTTTCCGCTACATATTGTTTCTCAACTTCTGGTGATACGTCCCATAGCTTCGCTTCAATGTCTCCACTTGGATCTTGTAAGATTACTGTTAAAAATGGCTTTCCATTGCTTGCGATACCTTTTGTCGCTGTTTTAATTAACAAGAAAATATCGACTTGTTCACCAACTTCATACTCTGCAATTTTCTTTTTCATTCGAATTCCTCCACCAAATCAGTTACTTTTAGTATAGCACACTACAACTCATTTTCTTTACGCATATGTGTTAATTTTATAATCTGTTTTTCTGGAAAATACGCAAGTAAATGCGCATGACATGTAAAGAATATGACTTGTCTATCCTTTGCAATTTCCTTTATAAGTTCAATCGTTCGATTCGTCCTTACCGCATCAAAATGCACGAAACTATCATCAATAATAAATGGATAATCATGTTCGAATGTTTTCGCGAGTGCAAATCTCAGCGATAAATATAACTGCTCCGCTGTCGCTTGGCTTAGTTCATGACTGTAAAAACGCATACCGTCGTTACGTTCAACGATAAACGGTTCTGCCTCTGACGGTGAAAAGATTTTACTATAGCGTCCGCCTGTTAAATAGACGAAATACTCTTCTGATTTTTGTAAAATACGAGGAAGATGAACTTCATGATAATAGTGCTTCGTTTTCGTTAACACTGTCTTTGCGGCCGCATAAGCAGCCCACTTCTTCACTTGTTCACGCACTTGCGCTTTTTTCATTTCCCATTCATGCATTAAATCGCCGTACGTACTACCTTCTTCTAAATTCGCAATTTCCATACGATGTTTCGCAATACGCTCTGTCAATTCTTTCTCTTGCGCCAGACAGTTTTGGACAGTTGTAATTTCTTGCTTTAATTTTCCTTCATAACCGTCAGCTTCATAATGTTCAGCTAATGATAAACTCGTTAAACGCTGTTCCAACAGATCAATTTGCGGTAATAAACGCCCCACTTGTTTCTCTGCATCCTCACGTTTTTCCGCCAGTTTACCTGCTTCTAAAAACATCTCTTCATCTGTAGACTCTGCAATATGCCATAAACCATCTCGTTCTATTAGTAATTGCTTTAATTGTTCTTGCATAAACTCATATTCTTCTTGCCATTCCGCCAGTTTTTCTTTTAACTGCTTACAAGTTTGGCGCTTCTCTTTCTCATTTTGCATACGGCTTTGTGCCTCGTGTAGCTTACTATACTCCGCACTACCGATAACAGTTTCTAGTTTATGTTCAAATTGCGAAATCATTTCATATAATGAAGATTTTCGCGTACCTTGCTTCTCTAACTCCCGATATAATTGCTGCATTTTTTCAATACGCTCAAACGCCGGCAATATGTGTGCATACGTATAAAATTCAGGAAACATATAGCGCGTTTTATATGCATCGACTTGTTCTCCCGCCTGGAACGTTTCTCTCTCCCATTCCTCATACGATGAAACGACTTTATCATACGCTCGTTCCAACTGCTGTAACTTATAAGACTCGCGCTCAAATAACTTCCGAATCTCTTCATCTTTTTCTAACTCATAGCGTACAGACATCGCTTCTTCACTTTGTCTCCCGCCGGCACTTTGCTGAAGAGTAAGAAGCTCTTCTTGTAATCCGCTTGATGGATCTTTATATAAAACAAGGGCGAGAACAATCCCTACAAATACGATGACACTAATAAATAAAAGCGGGCGATTGTCTATAAATAAGCTCGTGAATAAAATGCCTGTATTAATAAGGAGTAACAGAAGACAAACTCTTTGCCACTGCTTTTTCTTTTGCATAGCCGCTCCTGCTTTTTCCTCGTACTTGCGCTTCATTCTCTCTGCGCCCATACCGATAAACGCCGCATCTTGGAACGACTTCTCTTTCTCAGCTAACGCATTTCGCTCTTCATCCGCTAACATTTGTTGCTTAATCTGTCTTATATTCTCTTCTTGTTCTTCTAATTGCTCCTGCGCTACTTTAAAACGATCATCAAGCTGTGCTTTTTGCGTTTCTAATTCACGCGCCTTTTGCACTGTTTGCGTAATTAACTCTTTCGTTGCCAAACTCATATCAAACGACAGAACTGTTTCCTTTTCAAAAGTAGCACCAATTTGTTGCTCTAGTTCTGCCAGTTCTTCTTTTATATTCGTAATACTTCCTGTCAAATCACGCATTTCTTGGCGTGCATTTTCGTAAGACATCTGCTGCATACGAAGTTCTTCTACATAACTTTCTTTTTGTAAAAACTCTTCATCTATTTGAATCGAGGCAATTTCCGATTGCACTGTCTCAATTTTCTTGTGGAGCGAATCAACTTGTAATTGAAGCGGCTCCATCTTCGCCTTAATTGCTTCATAACGCGCCATTCCGTTTACAGGAAACTGCCCGCTCTCGTTCTCTAACACTTTCTCGTGCGCACGCTTTTCAATAACGAGAGGCTCAAGCGCTGCTAATATTTCATAATCTTGCTTCCGCTTTTCTGCATTCTCTTTTTCCACGCGAACAGTAGCTAGCTTCTCTTCACTTGCTTTTAGCTGCTCCACTTGCTTTTCATACGTGCCAATTTTCCCTTGCCACTCTTTCATCTTCTCTTCCAGCTTCTTCATCTCTTGCAGTGACACGTTAATTTCAGGTTTACGCCCGCTTGGCTTGAAGCGCTGGTCCATTTCTTTTTCTAGCTTTTTATCTAACTGCAATAGCGCATCACTTCCGACTGCACTTGCCGAAAATAAATAATTGCCAATATCCGCTTCGCCGAGCTGATGAATGTTTTGAAGGCCATGCATATCAAATGAAAAGACAGATTCAAATAAACTTTCATTCATCCCGCTTAATATATCGTTTAAAATTTCTTCTCCGCCCGTTTTCCCGTCTTCAAAATAAACGGTCACCTCGCCAGCTGCCGTCTTTGGCAATCGCTCAATTTTCAAACGACCGTACTGCTCTGTTTGCACAGTGATCGCACCGCCATACTTCCCGCCTTCTTTCGGCTCATAACGGCGCTGTCCTCTCGTCGGAAAACCGAATAAAATACTTTTCATAAATGAGCGAATTGTCGATTTCCCCGCTTCATTTTCACCGTATAACACTGTCAGCAAGGAAAGATCCATTTCCACATTTTCTAATTTTCCGTACCCATAAATATGGAGTTTTTCAATTCTCATTTTTTATCCCTCTCTTGCTGGAATAATTGTTCTAAAATAATATTTTCTGCTTCCTTTTGAATCTCTTTCTTCTCTTCTTCTGTAAAAGATTCAATACTATTACGCGCTACAGGAGATGTCCAAATAGTGCGCAATACTCCGTCCATATTAGTGAAAGCTTCTAACTCCTTTAGCACACTACCCACGAAATGATTTTCCGCTTTCAAACGTTCGATTTCCGCAAAAGAAACCGTCTCATTTTTCCACTTCATTGCATATACGAAATCTTTTCGCTCTTCTCCAGATGCTAAAATGTGAAAAATCTCTTCCACACGCTTTTCGTCGCGCAAATAAGGTGAAAGTGGGCCTTGTCCTGTAAATACGACAGTTAATAGCGTACCTTCCTCTTCTCTTCGGCATTCATTCATCGCAGTAGATATGCTTCTCATAAGTTCATCAACAGTGTCAAGTCCATCAATACCAACCTCGATTTCGTCCCATACAACATCTGCCGTATGGAAAAATGAACACTGCGATCCTTTTTTCGTAAGTTCAATAAGGTATGCACCCTTCTCGCCTGTTTCCTTACGATGACGACCTTGTATGTTCCCTGGATAAATAATGTATGGTTCTTCTGATAAAATTTCACGTTTATGTATATGGCCAAGAGCCCAATAATCAAACTGTTTTTCTTTCAACTCACGAATTTGAAACGGTGCATAGCGATTATGCTCTGCATCTCCTTCCACACTTCCGTGAAGCATACCAATATGAAAAGGCGCATCACTCATTTTCGTATACTGCGCTGTCATATTATCCGTTACCGCTTGCTGCAAATAACTAAAACCATAAATAGAAGCTAATAGCTCACCATTTTTATAAAATGATTTCTCTTCTACATAAGGCTCAGTAAATACATGAACATTTTCCGAAAACTCAATTGCTGCCCAGCTTCCCCCTAAATGATCATGGTTACCGTGAATAATAAAAACAGGGATATCGTATTGCGAAAGTCTCTTCATTTGCTCACGCACAAACACTTGCGCCCTCAAACTTCTCGTCTCCGCATCATACAAATCCCCAGCTAATAATACGAAATCAACGCGCTCTTGAATCGCTTTATCAACAATACGCTCAAATGATTCAAACGTACTTTGCTTCATTCTCTCCCACACAGACTGCGTAACATTCATCTCCATCCCTTTAAACGGACTATCCAAATGCAAATCAGCCGCATGTATAAACCTTACTTGTTTCACAAATAACGATCCTTTCTATCTTTCAAAAGTTTCATTTTATCAAAATTTAAATCGCTGAAAACTAATAATTATCGAGAATAAAAATATTCTCGATAATTAAAGTTTCATTCTATTTTACCACGCAATGTCATATATTTCTTTGCATATTGTAGCATTTTATGTCAAAATAATTATAAGATTCTGATTTTAAATATTGGAGGGAATTTTCATGGGAGTATACGTTCTAACAGTCTTTGAAAAAGATGGTTCAAAAGCATTAGACGAATCATTCGAGGCGGCAACTGAAAAAGAAGCAAAAGTAAAAGGTGAATCTATCTTACAAGAAAAAGGATTGTATGAAAAAACACATCGCTGTACATCTACTGCAGGTAAGCTCGTTTTATTCCAGCGCTAAAAAAAGAAGCGTCATCCGCTTCTTTTTCACTCTACTATATCTTCGTCACACCACGTAAACACCACATCTAGAATACGATTACCGATACGTACGCGTTTATTCCATTTACCTGTTTGGATCTGATGTTGCAATTCTGCTTTCATCTTTTCCGTCCAGTCGTGAATCGTTTCACTACCGTCGTACGGATATACGCTCGGAAACTCTTTCTGCAGTAGATGCAAGCTCTCTGCATCAAAATGAAAATGGAAGAAGTAGTTTGCTGTAAGCGATGGTTCTTGCAATCGTAAAAAATGATCATCAATTTGCTTTCTATTTCGATAGAAAGTAAAGATATTCACTTTACCGCTAGTAATTTGGTCAATTTGAATTTCGTGCTTCTCTATAATCACGTCTTCTCCACCTCGTTGTATACTATCTTTAGTATATATGTCTTTTGCAACAAAGTTAACCATTTTCGCGCGAAATTCATTTCCTTCATTATATTACCTGTACCTCCATATGCAATCAGAATAAATAAAACAAAGTTGAAGGGGAGCGATCACATGTATTTCGGAAGCAAAGGTTGGTATGTAAAAGAACTTAAAAAATTAGGTATCCGTACTTATGAAGGTAAAAAACTAGAATCGTATCGTACGCATGTGTTGTCTAGTTTACTTGAGAGAATGAAGAGAGCTTCGGCTTAATAGAATAGCAAGAAGTAAACCTGAATATTGGTAAATGATAAAAAACACCTCCTAAATTCGCATACTAAGTATGCAAATTAAATGGAGGTGTTTTTATCAGTCTCACTTTTTCAGGGGCGCTTCAGTTTTCATAAAATATTTTTTGTTTCCGTTGAAACGGATAAGTTTTAATCTCAGCTGTATCTAAATTTTCATTGAATAAATGAATAGCTATAATTTGTCTACAATCGTAAGTATGGTAATAATATGTTCCAGATTCCATACACATTGCACTCGTATAGATGGTATTATCTAATGTTCCGTCTTCTGTTATTACTGCCCCTTTAGGAACCTCACAATTTGATAAGATATGAAAAATAGCCGATATCCCCTCTTCTTCGTTCTCTATACCTTGAATGTTTTGTTTGCCATATGCTGCCCGTACAAATCTTGATGGCGGGGTAAAATCTCCAGGAAGTCCCATCGTTCCTGAACCTTGGCCAAAAGCACTTAATGGTACATCTCCCCACTCCGTTGGCGCAAATGGCTGCGATTTAAGTCCAATATATTGTCTTAAATTTTGTAAATGCCAATTAAACTCCGGACTATTAGTCATCACTCCTAATGGATTGTCATACATTTTTAGTCCATCAGTTGTCGGCTCAAGTACAATACAATCTCCCCATTTATCTGCTAAAATCCAATGTAGCGGTGGGGTAATTCCTAAAACTGGTAATGGTATATCTATAAGGGAAATGTTATCAACAGATTTTTTTAACTCTTCAACAGAATTAAATTGCGTGAGGCTCCAAGCCACAAAATCAAATGGCGCTAAATTCGTTTTATGGTTATCTATACTGTTACTATAAGTAGCGAATCCCGGGAAATAGAGAGTGGCACACGTCATACCAGCTTCATTTACTCCGTCCGCCATAATGACCCTTCCTTCATGATTAATTCCCATTCCGACAACAGCCTTTTTCGCTCGGATAGTTTCACCAGTTATATTGTTCCACTGATAACGCCGAGGAATGATTATTACTTCCTGATTCATATCTAATGTGAAATCCATTGTTCTCGCAAAAAGATGTTGGAAATTTTTAGTTTGTAACGTCAAACTAGTACACATGAAGAAATCCCCCCATTTTATAGTTATATACACATTTTATAAAATTCTGATAAATACGTAAATTAAAAACCCTATTTATCACTAACAAAGTAACCACCCAAACTAAAAATGCTATAATAAACCCAATCAAACTAAGGGGGCAAATTACTTTGCTTGGAACATGCATTCAATTTCATAAGTTTGGCAATCCAAAAGACGTATTACAAGTTGAATATAAAAATATAGAACCACTGAAAGATAATGAAGTTTTCGTCCGTATGCTAGTTAGACCGATTAATCCATCTGACTTAATTCCCATCACAGGAGCATACGCTCATAGAATTCCTTTACCTAACATACCTGGCTATGAAGGTGTTGGTATTGTAGAAAATGTTGGCGCTTTTGTTTCTCGAGAGCTTATCGGTAAACGAGTGTTACCTTTACGCGGGGAAGGTACTTGGCAAGAATATGTGAAGACATCAGCTGATTTTGTAGTCCCTATTCCTGATTCCATTGATGATTTCACAGCGGCACAAATGTATATTAATCCCCTTACGGCGTGGGTTACTTGTACAGAAACGTTAAACTTACAGCGTAATGACGTTTTATTAGTGAATGCTTGTGGGTCCGCTATTGGACATCTATTTGCGCAGTTATCCCAAATTTTAAATTTCCGATTAATTGCCGTTACAAGAAATAATAAGCATACAGAAGAATTACTGCGCCTTGGTGCTGCATATGTAATTGATACTTCCACTGCCCCGCTTTATGAAACTGTTATGGAATTAACAAACGGGATTGGTGCGGATGCTGCGATTGATTCTATCGGAGGACCGGATGGAAATGAATTAGCTTTTTCCTTACGTCCAAACGGGCATTTTTTAACGATCGGTCTTCTATCAGGAATACAAGTGAACTGGGCCGAGATTGTCACAAAAGCAAAAGTACACGCAAACATATTTCATTTACGACATTGGAATAAAAATGTGTCAGCATATAAATGGCAGGAGACGTTTCGTCACTTAATTCGTCTAGTAGAAAATGAGCAATTACGTTTTATGAAAGTCCATTCTACATATGACTTAGCGGATGTGAAAACGGCGGTTGATGTTGTGCAATCTGCGGAGAAAACGAAAGGGAAAGTTTTTTTGACGGGTTACTGACTACAATTGAAGGAGTCTTTTTGATTGGCCATTTAAATAGACTAGATAGTACGTTTAGGAACACCTAATTGTAAGTATCTGGTATAATCCTATTAAAAGGTGAAAGGAGATTTTCACATGTGGCTAATCACGGCAATCGCGCCTGTTGTAATAGTTGGTAGAATTGTAGTATTTGTAATTAAAAGATTGGAACATAAATATAAGAACGGAAAATTAGGTAAGAAAAAATCTCAAAAAGCTCAACTGTTATTAGATAGTTTCATACCTATGGGAATGCTTGTCGGCTGTATGATTGGTTTGATTTCCGGTATGTTTTCCCCAGATTTCTCACTGTTTTCCATTAGTTTAGGGTCTGGAATAGGCTATTTATTTGGTTATTTCGCCTATGAAATTTATAGCAAGACAGGCAACAATTTTTCATAATCCAAAAAGAATAAGCGGAACAGTACATAATCGTCATATAAAATATGTACTGTCCTTTATTGTTGCATCAACATTATCACCTTACCTTCCACATCCTATACACCTTTTTTATTGACTTTCCTCTCCTCCCTCTTTTGTATATCCACTTTTTTATTTTCATTGGATCTATACCCATAGTAAAGTAGAGCACATGTAATAACTGAACCTACAATATATCCTAAAAAACACCCTAACCAAAACATAATGTAACCGCCTCTATTCATTATAAATTTTATGTAATACAACCCTTTACATGCTCAATCGTTTATTTCTATAAACTATACACTCTCGTTATTCATACCATTATTTCTCCCCTTACCTCAAATAACAATTTTTTTATTTATCATAAAGTTAACACTCTCGTTAAACAAATATAAAGATTGCTGTATTTCTTACTTTTCTCCTTGAAAACGATATATACTATATTTGAAATAAGCGGGTGCGTCTGCTTAGTATCTAAATTCCCGTGCAATACCCCCAATCCTAGCATCTTTTACAATAACGTTTTGCTTATTTTTTGTACTTATAATACGCCATCAACTCTTCTTCATTTTAACTTTAATCATGAAACAAAAAAATCCCCTCAAAGCATGAACTTTAAGGGGGAGCCTGTTTTTTATTTACTTATATACGTACAGCTGTACCACTGACAGCAACCATTAACATTCCATCACGAACAACTTCGTAATCTACGTCAATACCAACGATAGCGTTCGCACCTTTTTGTTTTGCAAGTTCTTTCATTTCATCCATTGCGATATCACGAGCTTCTTTTAGCTTGCTTTCGTAAGAACCAGCACGACCACCGACAACATCACGAACGGAAGCGAAT
>NZ_KV827844.1:53328-71973 GCF_001836235.1 Bacillus sp. HMSC036E02
GTTACAATCATGACTGACACTCTCCTAATAAGTTGTAGTTTTTTAATGCGCTTTCTTATGTCTTTATTATGACACAGAAAAAATATCTAATCTATTGAATTACCTTACAGGAGTGTGACAATTTTGTAAGAATAAAACCCCCATTATGTTCAATAAAGCGCTTTAACATTAGGATACATAAACGAGTCTCTATTTTCTTTCCAATCCTTTTCTACTTCTTTAAAAGTTGGTCGCCCTAATTCTTTATTATTTTCATGTTTACTAAACCATTTTTTCACATACTGATCTCCATTTTTACTTTGAACTGTGCAAAGGAAACTATTGCTACTATCCTTTAATATTTTTACAATCACGAATAGACACCTCTTCCCTTCTCAATATCATAATAGGACTTGATTTTTTACTATAAGCCCTTCCTCTCTTATAGTCATACGACTCCTCGGCCGCGCCAAAGTTGTAAGATCAAAAACGATATTCACTTTGTTTACATTTTATTTAAAGAAATCAGAGTTATAGGCATTATGCTTATCAAATATTTTATAGATTTCTAACTTATCATCTAATTTTGCATCTACTAAAATTAATATATTTCCATCGTAAATATATTCTTCATACTTTTTAGCATGGTCTTCAGGGATTCCTAAGCCGATAAATGCTCCTATTAAACTTCCAGCTCCTCCGCCAATACCAGCTCCTCCAATAGCTGCTGCGATTGGTCCTGCTGCTACAATTGGACCCATTCCAGAAACGGCAAGTATACCAAGACCTGTTAATAAACCACCGAGTCCGCCTGCTACTCCTCCAGCTACAAGCCCTGTCGCTGAAAAGATATCTGCTTTATGTGCAGTTTCGCTATTCACTTTTTCACCCGATTTTTCTTCCAGATGTTCAATTTCCTTTTGATCTTTCGCAATAGCTGAAATGTTATCTGCTGAGTATCCTTTTTCATTTAATTCATTAATAACGAGTGCCGCATCATCAATTGTTCTAAAAACACCTACTATTTTTCTATCTACATTCATAACTATTAACCTCCTAAAGTTTTATATAATGTATCTTTATTTTTCTTCATTTCTGTATACACTAATCTTTTTATTAACATAACCATTTACGAAAAAAGCGAATAGTAAAAGCACTACAAGTGAACTACTTAACAAGTAAATTAAATCAAATGTAATATTAATCATCATTTCATTCATGTATACCAGGCTCCTTTTTATTTAAAGTAAAAGTATATTTTGATAGACTAATCTACTAAACATAGACATCTTACAATTCATCTTCAGTTAATCTCTTTGTAGTATATGTATACCCTTCCTAACCTTTTCTAAACGTAAAAAACTATAATTATATTTTTTCTTATTTATATGTTTAACACTTTTTAAAACGGGTATGTTTATATTGTTATGCTTACTATATGGAAAGGAATATTACGATGAACGCCATTCACTCTACTACTATTTCTTATAATGAAACACCTACAATAACTCAGATTCATCATTTTTATGCTTTAATGACAACATTTCAAACGAATGTATTTATAAGTAAACACGGAACACTTACTTCTATTAAAAACTTAAGCACTCTAGTATCCTTTTTCCTTACTGTAAAAAAGAGAGATCTTGTATTATTTATTTTTGAAGGAATAGATGCAAAAAGAGCTTTAAGAACACTCTTCCCTTCTTAGAATATTTGTTATCCTCTATTCCCTCGTTTACTACCTTTCATATATGTTTTTATATTTCAAAATGATTTCCTCTATAAAAAAAGAACCCCCTAATACAATAGGGGGATTTCTAGTTTAGCCTTATGAAAACTGATATAATATATATTACGTTTTTCATTCTTTAAAATAGAAAAGTTTTAATAACCTTGAAGGTAGGAATTTTTAATGAACTCGAAAGCAAAATTTAGTATTCGCTACAAAATTATGGCTGGTTATTTAGTTATCATTTTGTTCTTACTTGTTTCTTTCATTATGTTGAACAATGAGATTTCTAATTTACAAAAATCTCGTAATTTTATTATTGATCACGATTTTAAAGTTCTCAATTTAACAAATCAAGTGGAGAAAGATTTACTAACAATTGAAAATAAAGCGAAAGGGTTTATCATTTCTAATAATCCAAATTACGTACAATCTCTTAATTCTGCGGAAAAGGATTACGAAAAGCATTATCAAGATCTTTTCTCATTATTAGAGGATAACCCATCTCAGCAAGAAAAATTAAAACAGATTAACGAAAATATTATTAGTTGGATAAATAAAGAGATTCACCCGTTAATTGCAAATCATAATAGTAATAATGTACAAACAATCGACACGACTCAAATTCAGTCATTACAGTCACAGGTAACTAACTTCCGTAGCACTGAGGAGCAATTAACGAAAAAAAGAGCAGCACAATTAGATACTGAAAATAATAAATTAGAGATTTGGTTATACAGTTTATTGTTCTTACTTTCTTGTATTTCTATTATCATTTCACTCTATATTTCGAATTCCATTACAAAAACGATTAAAAATGTAATTCAAGCTATTAAATCCATTTCTTCTAAAGAAAAAATCACGGAAAGAATTCATGTAAACACACGTGATGAAATAAAAGATCTTGCTCATACAACGAATCACCTACTAGACGAAATATCGAAAAGAGAATGGTTACAAACGGAGCTTGCAGAATTAATTTTAATGTATCAAGGTGTATCTTCTATTGAGATGTTAGGTAAAAAAATTCTTAGTGGAATTATACAAAAAACGCAAACTTCTTGCGGTGCATTTTATGTACGTGAAGAATATGAAGAAACTGTCTACTATGTGAAAAAAGCTTCTTTCGCCGATCAAGGTGCTGATATTGGGAAACAATCCATTCAAATGGGTGAAGGTTTCATTGGACAGTCTGCCTTAGAAAAGAAAAGTTTTATTCTCAGGGATATACCCGAAGAGTTTCGTTATGTCACTAGCGGAGTATTAGAAATACGTCCTAAAAATCTATTAATCATCCCTATCTTATTTGAGGATGAAGTAATCGCAGTAATGGAGTTAGTAAGTGTAACTGAGATTTCAGATTTACATCAAGATTTAATTCAACAAACCATTGATAATCTAGGTTTAACAATCCATAGCATTATGGGACGTATGCGAATTCAAACTCTTTTACATGAATCACAAGCAATGACAGAAGAGTTACAAGTTCAATCAGAAGAATTGCAAACGCAAGCGGAAGAACTACAAATGCAAGCAGAAGAATTACGAACAACGAATGAACAATTAGAGTCTAGAACGGAAGAGGCGGAGCAAAAGACAGCTGACTTACAAATTACTAAATCAGAATTAGAAGAAAAAGCAAGTGAGTTGTTGCGTAGTTCAAAATACAAATCTGAATTTCTAGCAAATATGTCACATGAATTACGCACACCGTTAAATAGTATTTTACTATTATCTGAAATGTTAAGAGAAAATCATGATAACAATTTATCCGACGATGAGATTGAATTAGCAACTGTCATTCATTCATCAGGGAAAGACTTACTTACTTTAATTAATGACATACTCGATTTATCTAAAGTAGAAGCAGGCAAACTAGACATCATTTTTGAAGCAACGAACATAAGTGACATGGCAGCCAATATGCATCAAAACTTTTTACATATAGCTGCACAAAAAAATGTCGAATTTACTATTGAAGACAGTGATACGATTCCTGATCTGTTTTATACAGATGCAAAACGGATTGAGCAAATTATTAAAAACTTATTATCCAATGCATTTAAATTTACAGAAAAAGGATCCGTTTCTTTACATTTCGATTCGATAGAAACAAGTAATTTAAGTCATGATATGCAGTCTATAAGTAAAGATTGGATTACAATTTCAGTAAAAGATACTGGTATTGGTATCGCTAAAGAACAGCATCAACTTATTTTCGAAGCCTTTCAACAGGCAGATGGCGCAACGATTCGGAAGTATGGTGGTACAGGATTAGGTTTATCTATTTGTAAAGAGTTTGCTAGATTGTTAGGTGGTTGGATTACGTTAGAGAGTAATGTAGGAGAAGGTAGTACTTTCACGGTATATATTCCTAACCTTCCAAATGGATTACCAGATATACAGTTATCCAATTTAGAAGTCGCAGCAACGATAGAAGATGTTATTCCTGCTGAAGTTGTTGAAGAAACTATCGTTACTACCGAAACAAATAACGTCTTCCAAGAGAAAACCATTTTAATTGTCGATGATGATCATCGAAATATATTTGCGTTACAAAATGCATTAAAAAAACAAAATGCCAACATTATTACTGCCCAAAACGGCTTAGAGTGTTTAGAAATACTAAAAAGCAATACAAATATTGACCTTATTTTAATGGATATTATGATGCCTAATATGGACGGTTATGAAACGATGGAAAATATCCGAATGAACTTAGGGTTAAGTGAAATACCTATTATCGCATTAACTGCTAAAGCAATGCCAAATGATAAGGAAAAATGTTTATCTGCTGGCGCTTCAGATTATATAAGTAAACCATTAAATCTACATCAACTCTATTCGGTAATGAGTGTATGGTTAATAAAATAAGTGAGGTTTAGTTGGAGTGGAAAATAAGTATTATAATTTTGATCCATCAGTAGATACAGATGAGCGCACGAACTTAGAAATTGAATTACTATTAGAAGCAGTATTTAAACTATCAGGATTTGATTTTCGCCAATATGCTCGCACATCTATTTATAGAAGAATTTGTAATAGAATGCAGCTCTCTAATATCCCTACCATTTCAAAATTAATTGAAAAAGTAATTCACGAGGAAGGGGTTTTAGAACAGTTATTAAATGATTTCTCGATTAATGTAACTGAGATGTTCCGTAACCCTGCCTTTTTTAAAGCGCTTAGAGAGCATGTTATTCCTGAATTAAAAAAGCAACCTGAAATTAGAATTTGGCATGCTGGATGCGCAACTGGTGAAGAAGTATTATCAATGTCCATCTTACTTCACGAAGAAGGATTAAGTGAAAAGTCGGTTATTTACGCAACAGATATGAATACAAATGTGTTAGAAAAAGCAAAACAAGCTATCCTCCCGTTAAATAAAATGCAAACTTATACGAAAAATTATTTACAAGCTGGCGGTACACAAGCATTTTCTAACTATTATTCAACAGATAATCGTTTTGCTTATTTTAATCCATCACTTTTACAAAACATTATTTTTGCACAGCATAATTTAGTAACTGATCAATCTTTTAACGAGTTTCATATTATACTTTGTCGTAACGTTTTAATTTACTTTACAAGTAAACTTCAAAATCAAGTGCAGCAACTATTTTATGAAAGTTTAAGTCACAATGGTTTTCTATGTTTAGGAAATAAAGAAACGCTTCGTTTTTCAAATATAATGCCGCATTATACCCAATTTAATCCTAGCGAACAAATTTATCAAAAAATACAATAAAAAGCGTATGAAATCCTCTGTTTGGATTTCATACGCTTTTTATTTCGCATTCGTTTGTATCATAATTAGACACATATCATCTGATTGCGCTTTCTTTTGTTCTTCCTTGTAAAACCCTTCTATCTCGCCTTCTAAATCTCCCCATTTTCTTTCTGTAAAAGTACGTAATTTCTCTTCAGCCTCAAATTCATCATTTGCAATTGCTTCAAGAACACCATCTGTAAACAATACGATTTGAGCGTTCTTCTCAAAAGGTATAACTATCTTTTCAACTTTTATTTCATCAAAAAATCCTACCGCACAACTCCCGCGATTTAGTTCAACCATATTTGTTTCATCAACTAAAACGTATCCAGAAGGATGCCCTGCATTTACATATTCAATCGTTCTCTTTTCTGTATCTACTACTAAATATATCGCTGTAAAATAATATGGAATATCGTCATTCTCATTATGTAAAAGAGTCATATATTTATTTAAGTCTTTAATGACAAGTTCTGGATCGATTAAAGATTTAATCGTTTCACGTAATACAGACGAAATAAACATACAAACTAATGAAGCAGATATACCATGTCCCATCACGTCTAATAATATAATACCGTAGCGGTTTTCATCGATTTTATACCAATAATACATATCTCCAGCTAATTTAAATGAAGGTAAGTAACTTGCTTCAATTTTTATATAATCTTCTCTTAATGGGCTACTTAATAAGTTTCTTTGTACTTGCGTAGCTAAATCTAATTCATTCCGAAGATTTTCTTCTTGTTCTTTATGCCAATTTAATTCCGATTTCAAGCGTAACGCTACACGCATACGTGCTAATAGTTCAACTTTATTTATAGGTTTCGTAATATAATCCATTGCCCCCATATCAAGAGCTTCGGCCAATTTATTGGCATCCTCTAAAGCTGTAACAAAAATAATAGGAATATCTTTAAACTTCTCCTCTTTTTGTAATCGCCTACAAACTTCAAGTCCATCAATTTCAGGCATCATAATATCTAATAGTATTAAATCAATTTCATTATACCTGGAAGAATCTTCTCCAAATTGAATGTATTCGAAAAGCTCTTGTGCAGAATTCAGCGATACAAGATCCTGATATCCGGCTTGTTTTAAAATTTTTTCAATTACAAAGATGTTAACCGGATTATCATCGACAATTAAAATGGACACAAGTTATTTCCCCTTTTCTTATTTAAAATGTAAATCTATTATCATTTTCTATTTTTCTAGTATTGCATACTCAGTTACAAAATGAAAATTTCCTACTCTAACATAATTTTTATACAGCAAAAGAACAAACCCCCAGAAATGAGAGTTTGTTCTTTCATTCTATAAATTTCCACTATTAATTTAACACCATTGCTTTGTCATTTAAAAGACGATCTAATTCTTCCATATGATTTGTTTCATCTGCAATCATATCTTCTAACTTTACAACTAACTCTGTCATATTTAATTTCGCTGCCTGTTCTTTTCTCGTTTCATAACGCTTAATTGTCTCATATTCTGATTGTCTAGCCGACTCTAACATTTCTCTAACATCTTCTACTTGTTTCACTGGTAAAGGGATTGTAGTAGGTGTACCACCTAACGTCTTAATTTTCTCCGCTAAATATAGGGCATGTCCTTGTTCATCACTAATTTCAGATTCAAAGAAAGGTTTTAACACTTGTCTATATATACCAGAAACTGTAGCTGCATTATGGTTATACATAATAATTGCTGAGTATTCTCCTGCTAAATCTTCATTCAATCCTTCGATTAGTTCTTTCACATCGTGTGACATTTTTATATCTCCTCCTATATTTAATAACTACCCCTTTTCTCATGTTTTAAACATAATGATTTTAAATTTTTATGTATCTAAAAATGCTGCTTGCTTCAATTTACTTATCGCTTGTCTTTTAATACGAGAAACGTGCATTTGTGAAATACCTAACCGTTCCCCTGTATCTTTTTGATTTAAATTTTCTCCAAATATATAATGAATAACACTCTTTTCTTTGTCATTTAATACGTTGAAAATATCCTTTAAAACGAGACGCCTTTCTGTCTCTTCATATCCTTGCTCTACTTCACCTACAGATTCAATCCTCGCTACCGAACTGCCATCAGATGAATTTTCAACTACATCATCTAAGGAAGATACGCGATAATTATTTTTCGCATCCATAATTTCTAGCACTTCCTCTTCGGATAGTCCTAAATGATCTGCAATCTCTATAATCTTCGGTGAACGCTGGAAACGATCTGTTAGCTCCTCTATCGCAAGTTTAATCTTCCCGCCTAAATCTTTAATTCGCCTTGGAACGTGAATACCCCAAGTTTTATCACGTAAATATTTCTTTATTTCGCCTACTATTGTAGGTATTGCAAACGGCTCAAAAGCATTCCCTATCGAATAATCATACCTTCTTATTGCACCTAAGAGCCCTAACATTCCTACTTGTATAATATCTTCATGCATCGGCCCACCTTTTGAATAGCGATATGCAATGGAGTATACAAGATTTTTATAGTGATTAACCAATCTTTCCTGTGCTTCATCACATTGGTTTTGTTGGAAGTCTGCAATTAGTTTAATAACGTCTTCTTTAGTAAGATTTGTAGGTTGAGATTGGATTTCCATCATTCTCCACCTGCTCTCTTTGTATATATTTTGTCATTAAAACTGTCATGCCCTCATCATGCATAATTTGTATATCATCCATTAACGTATTGATTAAATATAAACCTAAACCATTTTCTGGCAAATGCTCTACTGGTTTATTAATATCATACGGACCAACTTTACTTTTTAAGCTATTAAAATCAAAGCTAACTCCATTATCCGCAGCCATAATTTCTAATCGATCTTCATATAAGCCAAAGACAATTGTAATTTCTCCAACGTCTTCTTTATATGCATGTTGTACAATGTTTGTACATGCTTCACTAATAGCAATTTTCATATCTTCTATATCGTCATAAGCAAAGCCCATTCGATTCGCAACACCAGCCATTGTTAAACGAATAATAGCCACATATTCTGCTTTTGCAGGAATTTTCATTTCTATCTTTTCAAATCTCTCCATCATCCCTAGTCACCTTCTTTCTACTTTTTCAAAATCGGAATTCAAATTTAATATTTCTGTTAGCCCTGTAATATCAAATAATCTTTTTAGCCTTTTAGACACACCGATAAACTCTAGTTTTCCATCATTTTTCTTAACTGCTTTTAATAGAGCTATAAAAACGCCTAAACCAGTACTATCCATATAATCTACGTTATGAAAATCTACTACAATATGAACCTCTTTTTCGCTTGCAATAGGCATAATCTTATTTTTCAAATCTGATGCCGTATAAGCATCAATTTCACCATTAAGTTGTACTGTATAACCTACATCATTTTGCAAAATATTTATTGCCAAATTCATCATTTCCGCCCCCTTATCTCAAACTCTTACTATTTAATTACCCATAAAAATTAATTTTAAACATATTTTTTTATTTTCATTATAAATAAATTTTCTACACCTTTCTCGGCTTAACACTTAAATCGTACTAATAAATGTTTAAAACTTATAATTTTGTGTATGTATAATGTATAAACATTATTTTTAGGGGGATCTATCTATGGAAGAGCACAACTTTAAAAAGGGAGATTTTGTTCAATTTTCTTATCGACACGATCATGCTACAACGTTAGTTGGTTCCATTATTAACATACTAACAAATACAATTGTAGTTGATATAGGTAATAGCGAGGACTTTTCTCATATAGAGCCAAGGCAGGTCGTAAAGATAAATAATTGTGAAAAAGTAACGATGGTTTAATACATAATAAAAAGTGTAATTTCAATGAGCGGGGGCCTTCATCCCCCGCTCATTCCTATGCAGATTACATTAAAAAAGCATCCAAATTAGTTCAATTGGATGCTTTTTTATGTATATTTATCAGTTCATTCATTTTATAGTTATATATAATAAACTTAAGATTACTATTCATTATCATACTTACGCTTTCCGCAGCATTCTAGAGAAGAATGTAACGATTAAAATAAAGACGATTGCACCTAATAACGCTGGAAGAATAAAGATGCCTCCCCATTCAGGACCCCAATGACCAAATAACGCACTACCTACCCAAGATCCGATTAATCCGGCAATCACGTTACCAACTATACCTAACGGAAAGTCTTTTCCTGTAATCATTCCAGCTAACGCACCAATAAGTCCACCTACAATACACGTAATAATAAGTCCCACAATTAAACCTCCTATATTCGTTTTATATTGGATTCATCAAGCTTTAGTATGTAACCAAAGCTTGATGAACATATATTATTCTTTATTATCTAATTCATCACTTATCTTTTGTTTCACTTTTCCGACTTTTTCTTTTATCGTTCCCTTCGTTTTTTCCCACTTCCCTTCATTTTTCAACTCTCTATCTTCTGTAACTTCACCAATTCCTTCTTTTACTTGTCCTTTTTTCTTTTCAACTTTACCTTTAACTTGTTCTTTTAGTCCGTTCTCACTCATATTTACAATCTCCTTTTCGTAATAGATTTATAGATTTACAGGATACAAATTTAAATAGAATACATGCATCTTCTTTCTTGTAACCATTCACCGACTCTTTCTAAATCCTTAACGAATAACAAGATTTTTCCTTCATCCAGCTTTTCTTCGTAGAAGTTCGCCTCTTCCTCATTAAGCCCTAACTCTTGCATCTTATTTCTTAACTGATCTCCTGTGTTTTGAAAGACGTTAATAATGCTTGTCCCAAGTCCCTCCTCTTTTATCCCAATTGTATTCACGTCTGCATTGTCTGCGATTCTATCTGTCCTCTCTTTCTCATGTGTTAATACGTAAATATCTTTTTGGTCTATCCCTTTCTTCACTAGATCATTCGCCGCATTCATGACCTCTTTCTCCGTAATAAATTCATATACAAAAGGTTTACTATACTTCGTTTCCATCTTTAACTTCCTCCTTTAAAATGAATTATTTGTTATATTATATGTAGTACACCCATTTTCGAAATGTTAAACATAAAATATGAAAAAAGTTATGTGAATTTTGATTTTAATAGAGAATGAACATCATCATTTACCACTTTAAAACATCTTCTCCTTACAATAACTACCTAAATTAACAGAAAATTTTTATAATTAAAATTGAGGAGGGATACTATGAAAAAAATCATATCTATATGCGCTCTAACCGCTTTATCTTTCACTTTAATAGGTTGTACAAGTACCTCGGCTACAGATAAAGCTTCACAAGTTAAGCAAGAGCATAAACAAAATACCTTTCAATTAAATTCTGCTAATATTACAGACATTGAAATACTGAAAACAACAAATCATACTACTTCCAAATCTCAAACAGACAACGAAAAAATGATACAATCTATCGTTTCAGCAGTCCAAAAAGGCACTCCTAAACAAATCACACTAGATCAAAAAAAGAGAGAATCTGCACATTCTACTATTACTGTTACATATAAAGATGACTCAAAAGAAGAATTTCTTGTGTGGGCTGATAATAAGGAGCAAATTTCGATTGCTAAAGATGAGAAGAAAGATAAGGTAGAAGGTGTGATAGTGAATATTAAAGATGCTAAAATAATGAAGAATTTCTTTTAAAATTCTAATTAACGTAAAAAAAGTAGGATTACATCCTACTCTTTTTTTAATCATGTCCAATAAATAGACTTTTATAAAATCTATTTAAGGTCTAATTTTGCTAAATCATGTTGTAAAACATTGTTTCCTTCTTGTGGGTTAAATATGATTGCACTAAGACCAAAAACATTCGTAACAACATCTCTATCTTTCGGACGAATGATTCTTACTTCATAAGCAAAAAGTGCTGGAGGAAGAGCTGCTGAACGAAAAGTAACATATCGATTAGGTGGCAATGTTTGTGTTGAAGGGTCTATTAATGGTAACAATACCGGAGAACCAGATGACCAATCAAACATTTCAACTGTTACTCTACGAGTATCATCTGGATCAACATTCATAGCTTCAACAGTAAGAAATAACGTAGCGGAATGTCTACGTAATACACCCGTTGACAAAGTTTCATTGTGATGTTTATGACATCTTCCAGGAGGATGACCATAGCCATAGCTCATATCAATTCCCCCCTTTCATTTACAATTAAGGACAAGTATTCCTTATAATATATAATGCTAGTATTCTTTTAATGAAAGGTATAAAAGCGGATTTCTATCTATATTATTAGATATTTTATTTTTCATTTATTCGCTCTTAAAGAATAAAATGAAACTTTAATCAGCCCCCACCAATCCGGGTCTTACTATCCGAAAAATAGCGGCATAAATCTATTTTAAAAAGGACCTGCTCCATTTATTCGTAAAAAGCATAAAGTAAATGGAATCCGTTAAAACACATGAGTGAACCTTTGTTTTTCTCCTCCTATTTAAAGGAGGAACTATTATGGGCTTTGGTGGTAGTTGTGGCGGCTGTGGTTTCGCTGGAGGATTTGCTTTATTAGTTGTATTGTTTATTTTATTAATCATCGTTGGAGCTGCTTGCTTCTGCTAAAAACTATCGAAAGGACGCTCACGTGAGTGTCCTTTCTTCATGAAAAAAGCCCTACGCAATGTGCAGAGGTTCAAGTGTAACGAATACTTTAAAAATATAGTATTACATTCCCTCCTCCAAAATGAACTTCGATGCTATAAATTTCGTTTAAGTGCAATCTTAATATTTTAGTTTAATAGCAATATAGTGAAACTTTATTCCAAACAATATTGCTATTGCACCAAAGTAAAACAAACTGGACAACCTAGATTTCAAAAGGAAGACACCTTAAAGGTTGTCTTTTCTTTATAAGTAAAAAAAACCCGCCTATTTCCGTAGGCGGGCTTTATCTTTATTACACAATATGAAAGTATACTCTCTTTTTCTTTGAAATTTTATGTAATTATACATATTCATGAAAATAGAAGAAGTGAAATTGTACGTTTAGATACAATTCGGCAACAAACTAACTGTTTTCTTGTACATTAATAGACAACTACTGCAAGAGTTATAGTTTTTATGTTTTCATTTATCTTTTTAATCAGATGAATGCTTTTTTTAGTACATAATAAAAAATATCCAGAAAAACTGTCACAAAATCCGTTTTTCTGGTTTCTCTATAATACAGGTATCAAATTGAAAGTGAGGTTTAAACGAACATGTTAACCATAGAAAATGAAGAAAGTCATGCTTCTGATATGACCTTTGAAGATTTATTTAAGCAGTACTATGCTTACGCTGTGAAACAAATCATCTGGATTGTTAAAGATCAATCTATCGCTGAAGAGTTAGCACAAGAAGTATTTTTACAATTATATCGTAGTGATTGGAAAGGAATTGAAAACATACCTGGATGGTTGATTAAATCTTCTACTTATGTAGCCTATAACCATTTTCGATCTGAAAAAAGGCAGCAAGCGAAGATTGATAAAGAAATACAATACCATGAAGTACAAAATGTTTCATCATTAGACGATGATTGGATAAGAAAAGAAGAAATTACAAAGGTCCAAACGATACTAAATAAAATGAATGATCGAGAACGAACCCTTTTACTAATGAAATTCTCTGGTTTTCAATATAAAGAAATTGCAGAAGTACTTCAAATTGAAATATCTTCTATTGGAACATTATTGGTCCGAGCCAAAATGAAATTTCGCAAGATTTATAAACAAATGGAGGAGGCATAACAAATGAAATGTTATGATATCGGGTTTATTCAAACATATATTGATGGAGAACTTTCTCATGATATAAGAAAGGAATTCACAAAACACCTAGATACATGTGAAGCATGCCAAGATTTATTAATAGAAATTAGTAAATTAAATCAATGGGAAAACGTAATGCTAGATGTAGAATCTGCAAATTCACCACAAGAAATCAAAATTGATATAGAACAAGCATGGAAAACATTTGAAAGTCGTTCCAAGTTAGACAATGTTTCTAATATAAATCACAAAAAACAACAAAAGAAGGGACTCTTTACAAACATGAGTAAAAAATCAAAACGTTTCATTTATACAGCAGTAGCTGCAGCAGCACTTTTTACAGCAGCAATGATTCCACAAGTACAAGTGGCGGCTACAAATGTTGCCTCGTATTTTTCTAATGCAGTTACAAACGATAAGGTTGTAAATGAAGGAATAAAAGATGAAAATGGTATCACACAAGATATGATGAAGAATGGTAAATATATTCCTATTGATGAAAAAATTACAGATCAAGGTATTACTGTACATCTCAAAGAAGTATTTATCGCAGATTCACGTATATCAGTTCATTATAGAATGGAAAAAGCGGACGGAAGTTTAGTACCATTTGAATTTGATACATCAGGATTAGATCTTGAGAATGATGGTAAAATTGATGGGCAACAAGAGGAAAACCCTGAGATTAAAAATGACGGGAGACTATCATTTATCCATGATTCAGATGATTATCTTCCTTTTGAACTTATGGCAGCAGGTAAAAAGTTAGATAAAATAGGCATTCGTGATAATGATAGACCTGAAGGTGTTGCTACATTTGTTATAACTACTGAAGAAAAAGACGTTTTTAAACAGCCTCTTACTTTAGACGTAAATATAACTAGAATTGGAAAAGTAATTGGTTCTTGGAAAGCTCAAATTCCAATTGATACTTCACATTTGAAAAATAATACGAATTAACATGAAAAAAAGAATAGAACAATATGTATCTAATTCTCAGTTTATATGTTTCCTTGTTTTCGTTACATTTATTTCTTATATAGTTTTTATTTTATCTTTTATTTATGATTTAAGTTTATAACCTTAAATCAATCATTTAAAACCATTACAAGAAAAAGATCTCTAAACAAGTGGGGAAATAAATAACCGATTTCTTAACATATAAGGAATCGGTTATTTTGTATTTAAAATGCGTCTAGACATACAATTTTCTTTTTTGATATAGTGACCTCCAATACATCATTGTCCTTCTCTAATCTCATATCTATTTTAAGAAGAGTCATTTACAAATTCAAAAAAACCCTCAAAGCAGCTACTTTAAGGGGATTTCTCCTATCATCTTCTCTCTTCATACAATCGATTTGCTTTATACGAGCAAACGAAAAACATACATGTCGCAACGGGGATAAATATCAAAAAAAGTCCTCTCATTAATGCAAATGGCGTTTCAAATAAGAACGACCATAGAAATGATGCACCTTGCTTATCCCATAATCCTGGCGTCAAGTATAGTTCTTTCGGATTTACAAAGGCTCCTAAATTCATTGTATTACTATACATAAATAAAAATAATATCGGCAAATAACAGATCGCTAATTCTAAAAATGTTTTAGATAGACGCTTATACTTCCCTGCTCGTGACATTGGATCTGAAAAAATGTCATCTTCACTTTCTTCATCTACCTTTTTAAAATATTGCGTACCTGACCACCGATTACCAGCTATATGCTCCCAACCACTATCTTCAAATAATGTGCAGTAATTAATAAAATCACTTTTTCTACTAAATACTCTATGGTCTATTTTAATCGTTGCATCTTCCGGTTCTGTATATCTAAATGTATAACCAAATGTATTGCTTTCTAGTTGATAGCCTTTCCAAGCCATCTCTTCTAACCATTTTTCCTCTTTCTCAAAGTCTAAAAAGAATTTTAATCTCCACATCATCGTTTCCTCCTAACTATACGTGTAATAAACTTTTTGTAACCGCAATAATGTGCTGCATTCTCATAAAATCTAAATGCAATACTTCTTTCCCGCGTTCCGTAATGACATACACTTTTCTTCTTTTATCTTCACTTTTTACCGATTCTATTAACCCTTGTTTTAATAAATTTTCCACCGCACCATACAATGTACCCGCTGCGATTTTCACTTGATGATTACTCAGTTCCTCCACCTTTTGCATAATTAAATATCCATGAGCTGGCTCTAATAAAGCTAAAAGAACGTAATACGTTGTTTCCGTTAATGGTAAATTTTTATCTCTATTCATAAAGACCTCCAATGTAACGATAACTATATAGCTAAACTATATAGTTAAACTGTATAGTTTAATTTTATACAGTCAGACTGTATATGTCAAATGTAGGAATAACTTTATAACCCAAAACAAAAACGCTACCTTTTTAAAAGATAGCGTTTTTGTTTTACCCTTGCTTATTCTTCGCCTTCATTTGCTCTTCAAGAGATTTTTTTTCAGTTTCTAACACACTCATATCACTTTTCAACTTTTGCGTTTCTTCAAAATGTTCATCTACTAATTTATTATATTCTTTCTCAGAGTACATTTTTTCACTGGTTGATGTCGTTTTCTCTTTCGTAACAACTACATTAATAATTACAAATAAGGCTACAATTCCTATTAACACAGCGAAAATCTTCTTTTTATTCATGATTAATCCTCTAAAATGTAAAATTCCAAAAATTATCATAACAGACCAATTCGCTTTCACCTGTCATATTTTGTCGAATCAATATAATAAAAAAAGCATCTGAAACAGATGCTTTTTCTCATTCTTAATACGTAAACGTAATCGTCACTAAAGAATACCCTTCTTTCGCATTGTACGGCTCCGCTTTATAAGAAACTCGGTTTGCCCCTTGCGGATAATCGATTTCGCCAATTACCTTTTTCACATCTTGTAGTGCACCATTCATTGATTGCTTGTATAACACTTCAATTTTCTCTGGTTTTGCACTATAGCGTTGCTGCATTTTATTTTTTAATTCAGTATAGTTATTTGCAATATATTCATTTCCTAGATAGTTTAACTTTGTATCTTTTAATATTTGCTGATATGCAGGCGTTTTCTTACTACCTGCCGCAATTTTATTTGTCAGTGTACTATAATAATTTGTTGTCGCTTGCGGATAGTCTCCGCGGTTCCACTCATGATTTTTTGCGATTTGTTCATCTGATAAATTGAAATACGAATACGTTACGCGGCCCTGCTCATCTGGAACCGGATCATCGAATGTTGTATCAAGGTGATACCATTTGTTTTCGATTTTCACTAAATTCCAAGCATGAGGTTGTCCGTCCCCAGTTCCTGTCACGAAATGATTTTCAATTCCTGCTTCTTTTAATAATTGATAAGTTAATAGTGCGTAACCTTGGCAAACCGCAGAACGATTTACAAGTGCTTCATATGCTGTGTAAGCTTTATAAGACGTATCATAAGAAACATGCTTTACTACGTAATCATGAATCGCCTTCACTTTTTCGTGATCATCCATTCCAACTTGAGTGATAGAAGAAACGATTGCTTTCGCTTGTTTCATGACATATTCCGTCTGTTCTTTCGTTTCACGATATGTAATCTTAAGCGTAAACGTATAATTTCCAGGTGATCCAGAAAGTCCATATGAAACATTCGATCTATTATTATTTGTATACTCATTTTTACTTGCCACTTCTTTATATGCGTTAAAAAGTGTATTCATCACTTCGTCTGTATTATTATTTTTCGTTTTATATGGCAGTGTAATATTTGTCTCGTATGTATTAATACGCTTTTGTACTTCCTCTTTAAACGCTGTTAATAATGCCGCATCCCCTGTATCTTTCACATCAGCATTTTTATACTTCAAAGTTTTATATAAAAACTGCGCATACTGTTCACGTGTTACTGTGCCATACGGTTCAAAATTCCCATTCCCTGTGCCATCTGCGATTCCATTTGACTGCACCGCACTAATTGCATTTTCTGCCCAAAATGGATTTGGAACATCCTTAAAGGTATGTTTTTGTTTTGCCGCAAGATGGAAAGCATTCGTAAGAATTTGTGCCATTTCCGCACGATTCACAGAAGCTTTCGGTCTAAATTGGCCATTTTCATCACCTTTAAAAACTCCTAAATTTGTTAAAGTTAATACCTCTTCTGGGAACATTGTAGAACTTTGATTAATATCACCGTAAGGATTTTTAAACGTAGATCCATCCTTTAATACGTAACGAGTTCCATCATTACTAAACGAACCGCCTTGTTTATTCGGTACTAACACTCGATAAATTAAAGCTGCAACTTGCTCCCTTGTCGCAACATCTCCAAAACCAAATATCCCATTTCCATAACCGGAAATAATATTTTTACTCGCTAAATCTTTAATCGCAGGATATGACCAATGTGATGTCGGCACATCAGAAAAAACACCCACTTCAGCAGCTTTTACATCGCTGCCATTTGTATATAACAACGCACCACCAATAAGTGATAATGATGTAATTGATTTTAATAGTTTTGTATACATAATGTCTTCTCCCAATACGCTCTCTATTTTTGTTGGTTTATGTCGAAAAATCTAAAAATATGACAAAATATATTATACAATTAAAAGTTTTTAAGGGATATATTAAATTTTAAAATATGCAAAAATTCATATTGTTATAAGGATTCATAGTAATATTATGTTATTTTACTTGCGAATATATAAATAAAAAAAACGCTCATTTGAGCGTTTCATCTATATACCTAATAATTACTTTTTTCTACACTTCGAACTCTTCTTCTGTAATAATCCTTTGATCTAACAACTCTTTATACTCCAATATTTCTTTAGCCCCACGGCTCTCCATGCGTATATTGTATAACACTTTTTGTATTGACCTTTGCTTGGTCCGTTGAAAGGTTTACTCCATTTAGAAATAGTTCTATTGAATTTTTCACCACTAGCCACAAAAATATCTTATAATCTTTATATAATAAATTACAGTATTAGGGGTAGATAAAATGCCAGTTACACTCGAACTTATTCTTTTCATTCTTATAGCAATTAGTGCTGTTGGCTATTTAATAAAAGAATTTCAAAAAACTAGGAAACGAACACTTGGAATTTCACTAGAATTTTTAGTTCTTTTCTGGTCAATATGGAGAATATCAACTCTCATAATCTAATTTATAAAACATGAATTCCTTCGAATGAAGTGAAACTTTAATCAGTGGGAGTTTTATTCATCCCCCACTGATTATTAGTTAAACCAATCGGGATTTTACGGGATAAATTTACCAGTATTTTTACCACAACATTCATGTTAAAATCCCTTGTGAGTACGACATAACTCGACCTTATGAAGCTCCGCAGCTTTTATCGCGGAGCTTTTTTTATTTAAATTAACGCTTTTGTTCACTTTTTTGATACATT
>NZ_KV827844.1:72073-94050 GCF_001836235.1 Bacillus sp. HMSC036E02
ACTTTTTTGATACATTTACGAAACATTCATATGTTACGTTATATAAGTCCTTTTTTAAATCATATTCATTCTAGCAAAAAGTCCTAGTCCCCCTAGGACTTTTTGCATTCAAATAATGAATTGTCTTTTTTCTCAATAACCGAAGCTATTTAACGTGGTAAAATAATAATTGGACTGGCATCCAATACCATATTACAATGGAGCAAATCGCAAGAAGGCACCTTAGAGTGTCTTTTTTGTACATAAAAAAATCTTACCATCTTATAGAAACGATAAGCCCTTTAAAACAATAATTGCAACTATATTAACTTTACATTACATTAAGGTTAGAGAATGTTCTTATATTAATAAAGTGCTAAATAGTAGGTGAAAAAATGGAATTTAACGATTTGGGTATTACCATTAAAGAACTTAGAATTAAAAAAAATATATCACAATCCGACTTATGTCACGGAATATGTTCACAAAGTCAAATTAGTAAGATCGAAAAAGGTGTGATTTATCCATCTAGCATATTGTTATATCAATTATCAGAAAGACTCGGTGTTGATCCAAATAGTATATTTGCACTAACTCAAAACAAGAAATTAAAATATACAGAAAATGTAAAATACGTAATGAGGGATTGCATAAGGCAACATCAATATAAAGAGCTTTATGAAATAGTAACAAGAGAAAAATACACAAATAATTTTCAAACAAAAGAAGATAAACAATTTCTAATATGGCATGAAGCAATTGCTATATATTGTGTGAATAACTCAACAAAAGTGGCTTTAACTCTTTTAAATAATGCACTAAAACTAACTGTAACCAATATTGATTTTTTATCAGAGAGAGAAATAGATATTCTACATACAATGGCTATACTTCATGCAGAAAACAAAGAATACAAAAAAAGTATTACTATCCTTAAAAGATGTTTAAATAATTTTAACAAATTAGATTTTCCTAGAGATAAAGAAATTAAATTGAAAATCATTTATAATTTAGCAAAAAATTTAAGTTACACATATCAATACGAAGAAGCAATAAAATACATTGATAAGGGTATCCAATTAGCTATTAATCTAAATACTTTTTACTTATTGGGTGAACTATACTATGGAAAAGGTTCAAATTTATTAAAGCTTAAACAATATAATGAAGAAGATGTTGCTAATAACATGAGAAAATCATTATTTATATTTGAATTAACAAAAAACGAAAAAAAATTACAAATAATTAAAGAAGAATATTTCGAAAACAAAAATAACCACTCATAATTTCATAAAAACTACTTACAAATCCTACAGAAAAAATCCTTATAGCTTTTAAACTTAGATCGATAATATTAAAATAATTTAAGCCGGCGGAAGGCACCTTTAGGTGTCTTTTCTTTATTTTTACAAGGACCTGCTCAATTAATTTTTAAAAACATAATAAGGAATATTGTTTTATTTATCTCATTTTCATTCATGCTATATATAAAATTCGTTAATAAACCCACCTCAAATACTAGTTCCTTTTATAAGCCGTTTTTTTGATGTAGATGACATTATTCTCAATACAATAGAATGAATTATTGGAACATACTTAGCAATATATATCAAAAAATAATATTAAGAAAACCCCTCACCTTAAGGTAGAAGGGATCTTCTAATTTCTATTTCAAGCTACCCAAAATTTCTGTAAAGGTACCCTAAGCGCATGTGTATCTGGATATCCTAAACTTCTTTCACCAACTACCACTCCTCTGCCGAACGATCTTTCACCGATAGATTGTATGCCGTGAAGTGCTACTTGTAACATTTCAATTTAGATATACGACAGTAAAGAATACATTATCACAGTGTCAGCAAGCAAAAGTGTATTCTGCATTTCTGAAAACAGTAGATGGCAGATTGTGACCTACTGAATCTGCTAAGAAAGAATATACAAGAACATCCTTAACATCCTCTTTATTTCCACTAATGATGACATCAAGGAAATCTTCTATTTGAAATTCTGGAGTAAACAACACAATCTTAGTTGTTCTGTTTGGTTCTAAAGAAACAAAAGTACGAGAGATTTCAACTAATTCATTTTGAGTTGGGAAAAAGGTGTTTCGACTTCTCTTAACAGTTACCGTTACATTACTAGTATGGCAGCGTGAATCATTGTTTAACATAATGTTGAGAGCAGTTGGAATAATCCCATTTTCAGAAACTGGAACTCGAAACACTCCAGTAGATTTATGAGCCATATAATCAGATCCTTCCAAAATAAAATATATTTACAATATATTAAATGCAAAAAACGTTCATTTTGATATGGACAAATTATGTAATTAATATATTTATAATAACCCTTGGTATTACTAAGCCAATGTTTTAAAAGATTAACAAATATCGCGAGAACCAATCGAATGTATATTAAAAGTAAAAAGAATAAGATGTCTAAAAGATCCCCTATTTTGAGCCAATAATGAGACATTATGTTAATCTTATATGTATAGCTGCACAAAATTGAGAAACTTAAGGAGACAGATAAATTTTATGAGAAAATTATCTATATTACTTACTTTCATTCTAGTATTAGTCAGTATTACGGCTGCTTGCACACAAGATAAAACAGATAGTGCCGTTGAAAATGGTCCAATAGAAGAACCAACCGCAAAAAATGAAAATGAAGAATTAATAAATTTTGAAGAAAAAGAAGAGATAAGCCGCTTGGAACAAGGTATTTTATTAGTTGGTGAGAGTGTTAAGGGAGGCTATTACTTGACCGCTGTTCAAAGTGCATATTTAAATGCTAGCAACGATTCCGTCATTGTTAATGTCTCTGTAAAAAATGTACGAGGTCAAACGATTGGATTATCAGAATTAAAATATAACTTAAAAGATGAAAAAGACGGAAAGATCTATAAAGGAAAGGTGCTTGATCAAAACCCTTCTGATATACAAGTTAAACCAAATGAAACGGTAGAATTGAAAATAGCTTTTGAAGTACCACGTACCGCAGATGAATATATGTTTTATATTGAAAGCTCTTTAGACCCTCTACAAACATACTGGAAAATTGATAAGCTGCAATCACAAACAAACTAAATCTGAAATAAGCAAAAAGCAATGAAAAATTTGATATAGATACAAATGAATACTATATAAACGTAAGACCATCGATTTAATGAATCGTTGGTCTTTTTCAAAAAATGCCCCATTAAAAACTAAGAGATAAAAAAGAACTAATCTCTAGAAGAGATTAGCTCAATATATCCAAAGCTATTATGGTACATAGTTTTATGAGCAAACGTTATATAGTGTTGTATGGGATACATAACCTGTCATCCCTTTATATGTAACTTTTAACCACTGTTTAGAATTACTGTAATGACCTTGAACATATTCACCAGTTACCCATGTTCCAGTAATTTTCGTACCATCATTAAATGTATGTAAGACAGGTGAATCGACAGTATAACCACTGCGCATCTTTGCACCATATACACCTACCGTACCTCCCTTTGCACAAGCTGCTACTACTGTTTCATTTTCAGTAGTATTCGTAGCCGCGAAAGCAGAGCCGTTAAATGTAAATAAAGTAAATATAAAAGCTGTTAGTACTGTACAAATAGATAAACGACGTAACAAAATAAATTCCCCCTTTTTTTATAATTTACTTCTTCACAAATGATTATCTTAAATATTCTAACTATTTTCAATATATTAATGTTGAGAAATATTAGTTGTATTTTTGAAATAAGATTTTATCAAAAATAGTAACAAACTCATATTTTACAGGGAGAGCACCGAAAGAAGTCTTCTACATATCAACTATATAAAAGTCCCTCCACCTTAAGGCAGAGGGACTTTCCAATTACTATTTCAAACTACCCGCAATCTCCGTAAAGATAACTCCAAGCGCATGTGCACCTGCATCAGGGTATCCTAAACTTCTTTCGCCAACTGTACCAGCGCGGCCCATGCGTGCTACGATTTCTTTCGTGTACTCTGCTCCTTTAACCGCTGCTTCTGCACCTTTTTCAAAGGCAGTTTTTACGTCTACTTCGTTTGAGGCGCTATCTAACCAAGAATCTACACATGGAGCAAGCGCGTCAACAAGTGTTTTATCACCAACTACTGCTCCTCTACCGAATGATCTTTCACCGATAGATTGGATGCCTTGCAGTGCTGCTTGCAGTATTTCAGCGAATTCTTTCACTGTTAACTCACGCTTCTCGCCTGCTGCTTTACTAGCTGCGCGGAATGCACCGCCCCAAATTGGACCAGATGCGCCGCCGCAATGTTCCATAATGATCATGGAGCAACCGTCAAGGAATGATCCGATCGTTACGTTCTCTTGATCTACAATAGAATGCCATTCACGTTTTAATCGTTTAAATCCTTTTGCAACACTCATTCCGAAGTCACCATCACCAGCATGCGTATCTAGCTCACAGAACGGTACTTCATTTTTAATAATAACGTCGCTCATTTTATCAACGAGATAAATCATGTTGTTTAATGTAATGACATTATCTTTAATAACAGCGTGTTCTTCCGCCGTTTCTAGTTCAAATGAAACTTCCTTCTCTTCTGTTTCTTCAAGTACATTTACATACTCTACACTTTCAACTGGTCCATCTACTTTAAACGCTGGTGTATTACATTCTTTTGATAGTAATGTTTTTAACTCATCATCTAATTTCATTACAGTTAAAGACATACCAGCCATATCGATACTCGTCATATAGTTGCCGACGAATACTCTATTAATTTTAATGTTTCTTGCAGCTAGTTCTCTCGTAACGGCGTTGTTAAATAAGTAAAGTTCCTGCAGTGGTGTTCCGCCAAAACCGTTAACTAGAAGTGCAATTTCTTCGCCATCTTTTACTCCTAAATCTTTTACAAGATCATTTGTCATACGGTTAGCTAATTCATCAGCCGACAACATTTTTTCACGTTTAATTCCTGGCTCGCCGTGAATACCTACGCCGTATTCCATTTCATCTTCCTCAAGTGTGAAAGTAGGTGATCCGCTCGCTGGAACTGTACAAGACGTTAACGCTAAACCGATTGTACGCACGTTAGCCGCTGCTTTTTCTGCGACAGCTTTCACCGCTCCTAAATCCATACCTGCTTCCGCTGCTGCGCCGGCAATTTTATGAACTAAAATAACTCCTGCAACGCCGCGGCGTCCTACTGTATACAGACTATCTTCTACCGCAATATCATCGTCCACTTTTACGTAGTCGACTTCAATTCCATCTTCTTTCGCTAAATGCGCACCGTTTTTGAAATTCATAATATCGCCGCTATAATTTTTAATAATTAATAACGTACCTTTTTTACTAGCTGTTTCTTTAATTGCTTGGTATACCTGAATTTGTGAAGGAGAAGCAAAAACATCTCCGCACACCGCCGCATCTAACATTCCTTTTCCGACTAATCCTGCATGTGCCGGCTCATGGCCACTACCGCCGCCACTAATTAACGTTACTTTGTTTTCGTTCATTTCTTTCTTCTTAATAACTTTATATTTTTTCAAAAGTTCAAGCTCTGGGTGAGCCATAACCATTCCGTTACACATTTCCATTACTAATGTTTCTGGTTTGTTTATAATCTTTTTCATTGTGATTATCCCTCAATTCCTTTAATATATTGTGATATATTTGAAATCTTCTTCTTACTACTCATGTTAAAATGAAAGCGTTTTATAGTAAACGGACAAAATGGACAATCTGTCTAAAGACACCGCTCTCATTTATAGATAGGATTTTTATATTACTAACATTCTAGGGATGATTCAGATGACCTCTTCTATAATTTCTAAAAAGATAATCGCGAACTCATTGAAATATTTAATGGAAACAGAGTCGTTTCATAAAATATCAGTGAGCGATATTATGTTACACTGTCAAATGCGTAGGCAAACTTTTTATTATCATTTTAAAGATAAATTTGAACTATTAAGCTGGATTTATAGAGAAGAAACGAAAGAAAATATTATAGACTTTCTCGATTATGAAAAATGGGAAAACATTTTTGATTTATTATTTGATTACTTTTATGAAAATCAAAAATTTTACCGAAATGCTTTTAAAGTTATTGAGCAAAACTCGTTTAATCACTATTTATTTGAGCATACGAAAAACTTATATATGAAGATTATTGATGAACTATCTGTAAGCTGTGGATTCAGCCTTTCTGATGAGACAAAAAATACGATTGCCTCCTTTTATAGTCACGGCTTCGTTGGAACGATAAAAGATTGGATTGAAAGCAAGTGCGAAGTAGATCCTTCCATTATGTCTTCTCTTATGAAAAATATGATAAACAATCAATTACTACTATTACTTGAGCAATCAGCAAAGTAATTAAAGGGTGGCAAAAGCAATGAAAAAGATTATGAATGATGTACAAAATATCGTTCAAGATATGCTGCATGGCTTTTATTTTGAACATAACGACAAAGTAAATTACGACGAAACAAATAACATCATTTATGTAAAGGATATCGAAAAACTAAAGCAAAACGTCGCGATTATAAGCGGCGGTGGTAGCGGACATGAACCCGCTGATATTGGCTATGTAGGAAAAGGTATGCTTACAGCGGCAGTAAACGGCAGCATTTTCACTCCGCCTACAGTGGAACAAATTGTAGCGGCTACTCGCCTCATGCCAAAAGATAAAAGTATTTTATTCATCATTAAAAACTTTAAAGATGACGTTGAGAACTTTCTAGCGGCTGAGCAGATCGCTAAAGAAGAAGGAAGAAAAATTGACCATATCATCGTAAATGACGACGTTTCAATTGAAGATGATGCTTCTTTTAATAAAAGAAGACGCGGCGTCGCTGGTACTGTTTTCGTTCAAAAAATACTTGGTGCGGCCGCTCTTGAAGGCCATTCTTTAGAAGAACTAACAACACTTGGCCGTTCTATCACTGAAAACTTACACACATTAGGAGTTGCCCTTTCCCCTGCCAACGATCCAGTAAAAGGAAAAGCTTCATTCACATTAAATGACGATGAAGTGTTTTACGGCGTCGGCATTCACGGAGAAAAAGGATATCGTAAAGAAGCACTATCCTCTTCTGAAATATTAGCAATCGAACTAATGAACAAACTTAAAAGCATTTATCGCTGGAGAAAAGAAGACAACTTCGCTATCCTCATTAATGGACTCGGCGCAACTCCATTAATGGAACAATACATTTTCGCAAACGACATTCGCCGTTTGTTTGAACTGGAAGGATTGCAAGTCACATTCGTAAAAGTTGGTACACTGTTAACTTCTTTAGATATGAAAGGTGTTTCGCTTAGTTTGCTTAAGGTAGAGGATTTGGATTGGGTGAAGTGGTTGAAGGTGGATGTTAGAGTGGGTAATTGGTAAGTAAAAATTATGATGATAAAAGCCTTTAACTATAACAAGTTAAAGGCTTTTTACAAATTGAAATATCGCACGAGCGTTCAAAAGAAATTCGTAATTACCTCACTGGATGATTACAGGTCTTCCAAATAAAGCTGGATGATAAATTAACATTGCACCTACAAATGAACACACTAAACAAAAAACAGCCTCGTATTTTATGACTAAAGGAGAGTTCGTATCAAACTCTTTTTCCTCTCTTTTCAATATCAATTTAAATAACGCTGTATATAATACTTTATATAATACATACCCAACAATCGCTCCGAGGGTATTCGTAAATAAATCATCAATATCTGTAATTCTATTATTTAGTAATTGATTTAACTCAATTGCCAATGAAAAAAGGAATCCCGCGCATACGGTGTTTTTCATTTTTCTAAACTGCGGCCAAATAGTCGGTAATAAAAAGCCGAACGGCATAAACAGTACAATATTTAAAAGATACGTCGTACTACCTGCCGTATCAAATAGAGTCAAGTTGATTTGACTTACACGAATCCACGTTTCATATCTACTTATATCCCATACAGTCGCGATTTGCGTCACCTTATACACTAGCGAAAGATAGAATAGAAAAATATATACCCATAGAAAATGCCGAATAGATATGTTTCTTTTCGCTTTAAAATAAAATCTAATTTGAAACAAAATACAAAAAATTATAGTAAAAAAATACGTATACAAATAACTAATCAAAACTCCTGTATGCATGTGGAATCCCCTAACTTTACATTTTCATCTATTATTTAAGAACTGGTAATTTGTTCATATATTTAATCTTCTACTTTGTCTTCGGATATCAGGGATATACTAAAAATAAAAAATCCCCACTCCTTCATTTTCAGTCTCCTCCTTGATGTAACTTGTTTATAGGATAGGAAAAACTTTTAAAATAAAAAGTAGGGTAAATATAAAATTTTTCTTAAATTTTATGTTAGTTTTTATTATTACTCTTATTAGGAATCCGCTATTCGTTGTTAGGTAACGCCATGCTTACACCTATAAAAGTATTGAATTACTGAAGAATTCTGTCCTCAATATAACAGCAGATTCACATCAAAAATGTAAATCCTCATTTCCTTCGTATTTTCCTTTATTAAGTCTTTTTCTTATGAATAATTCTGCCAAAATTAAATTAGGTACCCATGCTAACCAAGCAATAATAGCGTAACTAAATTCAAACCGCTCTATTCCAAATAGAACTATAAACAACGGTAGCCAAATTCTTAATGTAACTGCTCCAAAGGTTAAAGAATAATTTCTAATCATCCAGTTCCGATGCTCTTTAATTTTTTTATTCTTAACTCTATGTAATGCTTGATATGCTGATGCTAGCCAAAGTATGGATAACAAACCAAAGCCTAGCTTCGCTACCAATCCTCCCGTAGCATAAAAAGATAGGTATAGTCCAGAAACGCCTCCTAATAATATACCAACCATGTAGATTCTCCCAACTATTCGATGACGGTTGATATTCCTATCTCTAAATTTAGTGGATAATGTGAAAGGACCAATTACTAATGCTACTATACTAGTCGTAATATGTATAAATAACATACTATACCAGAAATCACTTAATTTAGATCCAAACATAAGCTTCGCTTTTACAAGCCCTGTTTGAAATCCATCCATAATAGAATATTGGACAACAATATAACCAGATACTAAAAGAGCAAAAAAAGTGAATACAAACCAAATTTTTCTGTTCAAATTTTACTGCCTCCCCATTACATTCACGAAAATTAGATTATATATTACTGTTCATTCTCGGGAAAAATAAAAAAGCCTTCTAGCGAAATGAAGTGACCTCCGAAAAAGGGACATTTAATTGATTAAGATTTCCAAAAATAATGAATATATATGTTATATTGTTAGACGTACTGAAAAAGATAAACAGTACAGAAATGGGGGTTTTTCTAATGGATATGTTGCAACAAGTAATAGACAAATTTAAAATGAGCAAACCCTCAAGTATATCATTCTATACTTGAGAGTTTACTCATCTATCCCTTCTCATCCCTCATACTGTAATACCCCAAATTAATAATAATCAAGAAATACCCACCCATAATTCCAGCTGCAAATGTCCACATGAATTCATGATGTTCAATTTCATACATAATAATCGCGCCGAGTATTGCGGCTGCGAACCGATTTATCATTCCGAGCATCGGTGCTTTTTCTTTTTTTACAATGCTATCTCCGAACTTTTCAATACGCCTTCCTAAAATCCAGGCGCAGTACATACTCACCAAAAGGCCAATGCTTATCCCGACAAACTGGGCTGAAAAAGGTGTCACGAGCCATCCCAATAACATTACGCCTAGCAAACAATACATTTGTATGTTGAATGATCTTAATGCCATACGAATCATGTTATTCTCCTTTATCTTTCTCATTGTAATTCCGTATTATCAATCCAATCTTTCAGGATTCAAGCTTTCAGCTATATCTTTTTTAAAATGAGGAAATTTGATTTTGCTCACCATTAAATAAGCGAGTACGCATGTACCAAATGCAACGGAAACTGGATTATTTAGGCGACATAAAATGAGGAGACACATCGCCGCAAACGGAATGGGCATGCCAATAAAGGTCGGGAGTTTGCTTTGCTGTGTGTTAAATCTCGCAAGCCGAAGCATTCCGCAAATACTGTAAGCGAGCGCGCATATCATCCCGATAGACTGCAAATCTTTTAACGAAGCATTATATGCAAGAATAGATGGTGCCACACCAAAAGTAACTAAATCCGCAAATGAGTCCAGCTCTCCACCAATTTCTGAAACAGAATCAAGTTTCCGAGCAATCATGCCATCAAACAAATCAAGGACCATACCTGTAATAATGAACATAACTGCACCGTACATATCCTCAACGAAAACAGCATGAATAGCCAAAAGCCCACACACAAAATTTGCTATCGTAATCATATTTGGTATGTAACTCATCACATGCTTCCCCTCCTTTCTACTAATTGCTTCATCTAAGTTCTTACTCATTACAATCAAGATCCTTCTGCTTTTCTTCCAATATCACTTTATTTATTTTCGTTAACGTCTCTGTCATTTGCTCTAAGGCATTTATATCGATTTTAGAAAAGTATTTCTCAATTAATACATCATCTAACTCAGACAACCGCTCTATATACTTACTACCGTTTGGACCAAGTGTAAGAAAATACTCCCTTTTATTATTAGGGTTTACTTGTTTTGAAATCATCTGTTGCTTTTCCAATTTCGATAAAACTTGGCTCACCGCACTTTTCGTTATATTAAACGTATTCGCAATGTTATTTGCTGTCGTGTTTTCATTTAAATGAATATGAAATAACATGCTCTCTTGCTGCCCAGTAAGACCGAACTCATCCTTTAAATCTTGAAATAGTAAAATATAAAGTTCCGTATAGGCTCGATTCATTTCATTAATTACTTCTTTATACGTTCTAGTCATAGCATCCTCCATACTTTTATTTCGTTTCACTTAATAGTTAAGTTTACTTAACTTAACTATATTATACCGTTATGTTTGTGTAAAGGGAAATATAACTCTACACTTTACTCACAATGATACAAAAAAGAAGACACTCTTCTAAAACAAGTTTAGTCGCTTCTGTCTCACTGCTTTCCTCATCCAAATACTTGGTAAGTAATTCTGAATAATCAAAAAGAAAATCAATAAAATTCCATATAGACCCATTACTGGTTAAAATGTTATAATGGAATTACCCTACATAGTTACTCATAGCCAGACTGAGGAACTAGCGTCTTATTAAGTAATGCGCATAACTAAAATAAAAAAGACACTTTACGGTGTCTTTTTTATTTATATTCCTAGGAATTATCTCTTTTATAAACAGACTCTATCAAACAGTAAAGGAGACTAACAGATGGAACATCCTGTTGCAAGAGAATTACGTTTTATACGGGTATGTCTTATCATTTTGATTATTGTCATTGCGTTTTGGGACCGGGAGAAAACTGTAGAAAGCGATTTAAATTGTCTTTTCTTTATAAACTACATCCAAAAAGTTGGATAGCTTCTTTTACTACTCATGTTATTGATGAATAAAGCAATAACTACAATAACTACGGAGCCAATTAAAACTGGTGTTACTAAATAACTCCAACTATTTGCCCCTAAAATAACGATAATCGGATCGGCCCCTGCCGGAGGGTGCGTCGTTCTCGTTAACATCATAACGGCTATTGCCATCCCCACCGCTAAAGCAATTGTCCAATATTCATTCCCAAACAAATGATATATTGATAGACCAATGAAAGTTGAAATCAAATGTCCTCCAATAATATTACGCGGCTGAGATAATGGCGCATTCCAAACTCCAAATGCTAATACACAACTCGCCCCAAATGGAGCCATTAATAATTCTGTAGAGGTTATGCTCGTTAAATATGTTAAGGTAAGAATTGTTAAAAATCCCCCTAGTAGTCCTGTTAAAGAGTCCTTTATATTTACTTGTAATGGACTTCTTCCTTTCCCTTTCATTTTCGTAAAATATCGTACACTTATTGGTTGAGGATCTTTCTGCTTAGTTGCTGTTATATTATCCATCGTTCTCCTCCTTTATTTACCAACAATTATAACTCGACATAACTAACCTGTAAATATCAATTTTAGAGGTTAGTTAAAGAATAAAAAAAAGAATCAACTGTTATAAGTTGATTCTCTAGACTTCTTCAAATTTTCGATCCTGAAATTTTGCTACCTTTTTCCGGTTCCCACATATTTTCATAGAACACCATTTTCGTTTCCCACTCTTATCTATAAATAATAAAACACAGTCAGGATTTGAACACCTTTTAAGGAAAATAAGCTTATTTTCTGCTATTAACGTTAAAGCATCAAATGCAATTAACGATGCGAGTATATCCTCGATTTCTCCAACCGGGATAGATACTAGCTGCTGTTCAATGATTTTATATGTAAATGGTGCCTTCTCAATTTGTTTTTCTAAATACGTAATAAAATCATTAGAAATCTCTTGTTGATCAGCAATTGCCTCAAACTGTTTTCTCAGTACTTCTCTTACCTCTAATATGCTAGATGTAACTTGATTCGTGCGCTCTTGAATCCTTATAAATGTTTTTTCATTCCAAAAAGGAAGATTAACCTTTATTACATGTAGCCATTCTAATACATCTTCATTTGTTATTAATAAATCATAACGTTGTCCACGCCTAACTAGCTCTGTATTTACTAAATCTAATGAGAGATTTCCAGATATAAGCGGGAATTGTTTTTTGTCCTGCATGTACTCATCACCTTCTCTTTAAATAATCATATTCCAAATTAATACAGCAGTGCAACTTTTTTATAAACTACAAAGTATGAAGATCCAAGCCTTTAGCCATAATTACGACTAAAGGCTTTTTGTATGTAAGTAAATGAAAAAGGAGCTAATTTTATGGAACATAATAAAAATGGAATACTTGCTTTAATTGTTTTATTTTTAGGATTAGTGTTTTTTGTTAGTGGAATGGTTTATCATTTATGGGGCTCATTTTAATTTCAACTTTTAGACGGATAAATAACTCGAATCAGAGAAATGCACAATATTTTCCCTTTTCCTTCCAAAATTAATATAATAAGATATAAAATGTAATACATATAAAGACAAATATATAGCACTCATTAAAGTGCTTCTATTTTGGAAGGAAGAAACGATGAACAAAAAGTTATTAGCCCCATTATTATGTAGCACATTCTTGTTTGGAGTATCAGCTTGCGGTTCACATGATGCGCCTGCGAAAAATGAGCAGGCGACTTCTAAAAAAACAGAGAATGACAAACTTAGCAGCAAGGATTCGCAAAAAGAACTTCCTACCAATGTAGATTCCTCTGATGTATACATGTCAATGGGATCTGCCGAGTCATTAGATGTTATAGGGACTGGAGAAGTTAAAGCACAAGGTGTCTTTAAAGTATTAGACATCGCAGTTTATAATCGTAAAGAAGAACCCATTACACTAGATATTAACAACTTTAAATTAATTGATGGATTTGGAAGAGAATATCACATTTCCAATGAATATCAATCCGTACTTAAAGCTGCAAATACCTCTACATTTAAATTTGGTATTGTTAGCCCTGATGAACATTCGGACGGAAACATTGTATTCGATGTACCGAAAAACACGCGAGGATTAACTTTAAAATTTAATAATGATAAGTTAGATAAAGAGCTCCAATTAAAAGTGGAATTGGAATAGGCAAAATAAATACGTCTTCCTTAACATTCTCTACTAACATAAAAAAGTACAGTCTTTTCTACAGCAGACTGTACTTTTTTATTTTTTATTTCACATAACATTCCCTAATTTTTTTGACTAGATGCTCTCCAATCACGAAAAGATGTTGGGCGTCCAGAAAAAGCTCTTTGCTTTGTAACAGATGGTTTTTCTTCAGGAGTCATTGTTTTTTCTTTAAGCGTCGCTGGTTTTTCTTTAAGCGTCACTGATTTTTCTTCAAGAATAGTCACAGCTGTTTGCATTTTCTCTAACTGTTCTTTCAGCAATTGTTGTTCAATCTTTAAATCCGTAAGTAAACGTAAAATCATCTCAGAATTAGCCATAAGATCCTCCTTCCCCCAATACACAGAATAAAATACAATATGTAGAAGACGAAATGCCGGTGACAAAAATAAGGTCGTCAACTCTTTTTAACTTCTAAAATCCTTTTATTTTTTTAAGGACCTGCTCCATTCATCCTTAAAAACATAAAGTAAATTAAATCCATTAATAAATGGTCTTTATGGAAGGAGGAGTTAATATGGGCTATGGCGGTAGTTGTGGTGGAGGCTGTGGTTTCGGCGGCGGATTTGCCTTACTTGTTGTGCTCTTCATCTTATTAATCATCGTTGGCGCTAGCTGTTGGGGCGGCGGATTCGGCTGCTAAGGAGAGGCACTCTTGAGAGTGTCTTTTTTTTAATATGTGGCTCGTATACATATTAAAAAAAATTTCCGTTCTAGAAGTACTATAATATTAGCTTAACATGTCAGTTCCCCCTAATTAATAGGTGGTTCTAGCCTATAGAATTCTTTTAAATATAAAATGAAACTATATTTCTCAATGAATAAAACAATTTAACATGGTAAAATAATATTTGGATGGGAGTCCAATATATTATTAAAATTAAGATGGTTCAAGTCGAAGGAAGGCACCTTAGGGTGTCTTTTCTTTTTTATAAATAATTATAAATTGAAATTGCAAAGGATGCTTACTACTTACAAGGAACATTTTCTTCCGTACAACTATTTATTTGAAACTAATTACTATTATAAATATAAAGAAGTTATGGATAAAGTAGTGAGGTAAATAAAACAAAATATAGATTTAATTCCTGTTTCTCAACGAGGTACCACCAGCATTTTCAAAAAAATACGCTAAGCAAAAAAAATAATCAGCTGTCCATATGGACAGCTGATTTACATCATTACATTTCTATTATTTATCTTACCACTTGTACAGATACTGGTTTCCACCCCTGATTTTCTACCCAATCAATATTAACCTTATATTTTTTATTATTTTGCTTATCTCGTACATTACCGTAGGCTTTATTATTACCATTATTCCCAATAAAATCGAAAATCAATTGGCTCTCTGGAACATCAACAGCATAAGAAATTGCTTTTTTCATCTCACTCCAATCTACTGTTCCTTCTTTAAATTTCATTTCAGGTTTTGCTCCTTGCTCGGTACCAATTGGCTTCCAAGAAGGATTAGTTTGAGAACCCTTTTCTTGAGATGCCGTTTTTTCTTCCTCATTATTTTCAGTTCCGTTCGTTTTTACCGATTTTTCTGTTTTTGATTTCTCTTCTAGCTGTGCTGCCTCTTTATCTTCATTTTTCTTTTCTTCTATCTTTGCTGCCTCTTTATCTTCATTTTTCTTCTCTTCTATCTTTGCTGTTTCTTTATCTTCAGTTTTCTTCTCTTCTATCTTTGCTGTTTCTTTATCTTCAGTTTTCTTCTCTTCTATCTTTGTTACTTTCTTTTCTTGAGCAATTGCTTTCGTTGATGTATTAGAAGGGGTAAACAATTGGTATGTCACTATACCAACTGTCACTAATACCAAAGTAAATGCAATATTAAAAATTGCCTTTTGACGACGATTCTGTTGTTTTTCTTGAAATCTGCTTACTTGTCCCATTCTTCAAACCTCCGTGTTTACTTTCTCCTCTACTCTTTATGTATTATCCCTAAAATTCTTAATATTTTTATTAAACAATAGAAATAAACTACACTTTCCATACAGGATTTCATATCATAATAAAATTTGTGTTTTTTCAAGTATCTGACATATGTTATTCAAAATAGTTTAATACATTAAAAATTGATAAGCTTCTGCACTTAAGAAACCTTCAATTTTATTCAAAGGTGATTCCAATTATGTCCATATTAGATCTCCTGTAGAAAGCTTTTTAACAATTAAACCTCTTCTTCCCTTATTTATAATTTTTAAATTAAATTTCCCTCTATAGTATAATAAAGATGTTTCGTTTTCTAATGGGGTATGTCGTAAAATCAAAAGGGATTTTATCTCTTTTACCTTCTTTTCAGAGTAAATTTCACCACTAGGGAATTCTATTATTCCTAATGTAATCTTTAATTCGCTCTCATCGAAAGGCCACTCCTTATTAAGTTCCCTTATCTTTTGTATAAAGCTTCTTTTGGTTTGTCCTATATATAGCAATGTTACACTCTTAGCACATACTCTAGAGATTGCAAATATCCCCTTCTTAGAAGCTTCTTCCCTATTATAAAAATCATTTATACTATACATTCCATACCATTTAATATGTACTGTTTCTATGAATCTCACCTCATTTTTAGACAATATTATAATTTCTGAATGTTCAAATTATAATGGGCGCATAGTCCTGATTACTTGAATTATAAATTGTGCTTTTCAATAATACATTTTATTATTACTAATTTCAATAATACAAAAAAAATACAATATTATAGTTTAATTACAAAACTTTATAAAAAAACAAAGTGATGTCGTACCAAATATTATATTTTTTCAATATCAGACTACCATGAACAAAAGTTAGAGAGTTATGGAATAAAATATAATTTGTATGTACATTTCTTTCAAAAAAAGTTTTGTAGTTTGCAACTGAATTAAAAAACATAGATTTTTATGACTCTTTCGGAGATATACCAAAGTGGGATCTTTGATATGCACATTACTATACCGAACTTTCGGTATAGTATTTTTTTGCAGCTCCTTGATTTTTCACCAAATACGTATAAAAATCAATAGTAGGAAAATAAACTGCTGGCTAAAAGTTTACTTTCGATAAAATAAAAAAGAATCTGCAAATCTGCAGATTCTCCTGATAATGATTATATAAGTATAGTATCATCCATTTATTTGACTATTATTCGGAAAGTATAAAACGGTTCACTAGATAGCAGAGTATTTTTACATATTGTATTAATTCCTTCTTCAAAAATCCCCCTAAAATAAAAAATACGCTATTCTTTCTGTAGAATCATAGGAAAGGATGGTATTTTTGTATGTCTATTTCTGTATTTGATGAATTATAACTATTTGCTCAAGAAATTCAAAGCTTTTTATGGACTTTCTTTTATTATATCGGTTTCACATATTTCCTCTAAAATCTCTAATACTTGCTTTTTCAATTCAGCCATTTACTTATTTTCTATGACTTCTTATTCTTTTTCTTTTATAGGAATCATTGCAAGAACTGTTAAATCTGCATTCGTTAAATCTTTTATCACTTGATGAGAAGCAAATACCGGTAGCGAAACAATAAAACCATCATCTACTTTTGTAATATCATTATGTGTAACATACTCCAGAAATACTTTATTTGCAGCCGCTACAAATTCTTCATCGCCTGTTCCATCAGGGTATGATACACCAATTTCCCCTAACATAATATAATATTGCTTTTTAATACCAGTCATATCCATTGGATCAATGGATTGAATTTTGTAATTTACCATTCCAGATTTCACTTTTCTTTCAGGAATATCTAAGTCAAAAAACTCTCCAGCTTCTTCTAAAATAATATTGATATCTTTGATTGTTGTTATAGCATTAGTTGCTTCCTTAAAAAACATGAGTTGCTCTCTTGATAAAACAATATTTTCTTCCTCTTTCTTAAACTGTAGATTTTCTAAAATATCTTCTATTTCTTCTACATTTTCCAGAAAAAATATATCATTCCCCATATGAGGAATTAATTCTTTTAAGTTTATCAAATACATTTGTGAATATTTTATATTCATCTCTTTCATTTCACGTAATTTGTCTAGAAATTTTAATACCTTAGCTTTACGATATGTTTCTGCCATCATTTTCACCTCTCGTTACATTTTGTATACAATTCGTATACATTTCGTATGCAGATTGTATACGAGGCGTATTGGATTTGCAAGTATTAATTTTAAAATACAAAATTAATTGGTATTGTTTAAAAATTTTTATTATAGCTATCATGAATTTACTAATACAACTCCACCTATAAAGGTTACGATTCTAAAAAATATTAGATTTTCAAATATTCTTCTTCGCCTGCTGAAACTCTTACAGCGAAACGGACGAAAATCCCCATCGATACAGGGAGAAAACAGTCTTTAATATATTAGGTGTCGTTTACAATTGGACCATGTCTGATAATTAAGCCGCTTAATTTTAAAAATGAAACCCGTTAGGATTTATTTGATATGCAGAATCCCCAATGATTTGCACTGGTTTTTAGAATAAGAAAAAATCCCTTCTGAAACTGACCTTTCTTAGCCTTAGCTTGATAGCAATGTGGCGGTATCCCTCAATGAACAAAAAAATTAACATAGTAAAATAGTATTCGGATGGGAGTCCAATATATTATTAAAATTAGATGGTTCAAGTCGAAGGAAGGCACTTTAGGGGGGCTTTTCTTTATTTTCAAAAGAACCTACTCCATTCATTCTTAAAAACATAAAGTAAAGTGAACCCGTTAAAATACATGAATGAACCTTAGTTTTAATCCTCTTACCTAAAGGAAGAACTATTATGTGCTATGGTGGCAGTTGCGGAGAAGGCTGTGGTTTTGCTGGAGGATTTGCTTTGCTTGTTGTACTCTTTATACTATTAATCATTATCGGATGCAGTTGCTTCTGCTAAAAAACTATTAGGAAGGACACTCTTATATGGGTGTCTTTTCTTTATGAAAAATATCTATAACCTTTTTCTTATGACTTTTAACATCAATAAAGGGTGATACAAACTATTACATATGTTTGTACCACCCTTTATTGATGCGTTTAGACTTCACAGTTGTTAAAGTTTTAGACTTCTCCCTTAGTGTACCCATATTATTAGAACATCCTGTAATCTGTAGACAAAATGTAGCTAATAAAAACAATATTAATAATTTCTTCAATAAATCCTCCTACATGCATAAAACACCATATGTTACAAAACAAACATAACATCAACTCTTTATAAAAACAATATAATCCTCATTCCTTAAGCTATCTCTTAACATAGGAGTACCGCTACATATTCATACAGCTAAAATTTTTAAATATCCTCTACTTAAGGAATTTGTAAGTATCAAGTAAGAAAAACGAGAGCTTTGCTTCGTATAATCAAAATATAAAGCGAAGGAAGAAAGATGATTTCTAGGATTAATATGCATGTAACAAGAGAAGAAATCTACATTTTTTTAGAATAATAATATTAGTATGTCCAAGTTTTGGAGATTGCTTGCAAATATTTTGAAGTTTTCGCACCAGAATTCTAATTACCATACCTGTTTTGTACCATCACATATTGGAGGTTGAAACATGAATAAAAAAAAGAAAATACAAAAATCAGTCCTTACCTTTACCCTACTCTTTTCTTTAGGCGTTTCATCTTTCCCGCTTACAACAACTATTCACGCAGATACACATGAGGAACAATCTGCTGAAAAGAAACTAGTCTCTTTAACGGAGCGTACATCATTATTTTTTGAATATCTCCAGAAAGGTAAGTATGCAGAGGCACTACAGTTGACGTCTGCTGCTTTTCAATCCAAGTTTACAGCAACCACATTACAAAACTGGTGGACACAAAGTGGCTGGAGCGGGATAAAAAGTATGGGAACCCCCGTGATAAAAGAACGAAACTTGGTCCATCAGACGGTGGAAATTCCAGCAGATACCGAAGGAACTACCATACCGCTACTCCTTAAATTCACACCTGGCGGGAAAGTAGATGAAATTGGAGAAAGGCCACCCGAGGAATCTTATACTATCCCGCATCCTAGCTATGATCAACCTGACTCCTATCAAGAACGTGAAATCGTCATTGGAAATTCTACCTATCCGTTACCAGCGACATTAACAGTTCCGAAACATAAGCGTGGTGAAAAACTGCCCGTAGTTGTTCTTGTTCATGGTGCTGGCATCCATGATCGCGATAGCACATATATGGGAACAAAAATCTTACGAGACATTGCGGTGGGCCTTTCATCCAACGGAATTGCAGTGTTGCGCTATGAAAAACGCACCTTAGAACATGCATTAAAGATGAGTACAGAACCTGTTACGTTAGACCGTGACACTACAGATGATGCTATATTTGCAGCAAAATCAGCAGCGCAGCAGGAAGGCATTGATCCAAATAATATTTTCATTCTTGGACATAGCCTAGGAGCTGGCACAATGCCACGTATACTAAGCAAAGCACCTTCCACACTTGTCCGAGGAAGCATCTTACTCGCACCACCTGCACGCCCTTTGACTGACATTGCTATTGATCATTCTCAATACCTTGGGGCGTCAAAGGAAGAAATCGATGAACTAAAAAGACAGGTCGCTTTTATTCAGGATCCTACTTTCAATCCCAATCATCCTCCAGCTGGCTACAATTTTGGGTCACCTCATTTTATGTATGATGTTTCTAGGTGGCGTCCAGTTGAAGAGGCAAAATCACGAAAAGAGCCTTTACTCATTCTGCAAGGAGCACGTGATTATCAAGTAACAGTAAAAGATGAATATACAAAATGGCAGAAAGGACTTTCAAACCGCGGGAATGTTCAGTTCAAAAAATATCCGAAATTGAATCATTTCTTCACGGAGGGTGACGGGGAATTAAGCCTCCCTAGTGAATATGAAATCCCTGCTAACGTTCCCGAATACGTCATCCAGGACATTATTACATGGGTTAACGAGACAAAAAAATAAGCAAACATCAAAAGCCTTCATGCAATCATTATTGCGTGAAGGCTTTTTGAAACTAGTGATTCAGAGATAGCTATTATTTTATATAATATTTGCCCCAAAACGAAAAATTAGAGTCTTTTATAGCAATGAAGTTCATTTTAAGAGCAACCTGTTCTGTGAGCTTAACGGTGATGGGCGGTACCCCTAGAATAAAGAAACAAGAGTAGTTAAAGAGACTACTCTTGTTTCTTTTCCTTCTCTTCTTTTTCAATTTCAGATACAGATTTTGCTGGTTTTTTAATCATTTTATCTAATTCCCCAGAACAACCAAACTTATCCTCAAATTTATCTGTAGTACTTATACTTGCATCAAACCATAATTCCTTATCATTATTTATATATCCTTCTACAGAAGGAACTCCCATTGGACTTACATCATTTTTTGTAAATGTAATCGATTTTACATCTTTAATATTATAGTGAATATACTTTTCTACTCGTTCTTTTTGCTCGTTCCAAAACTTTTCTTCAATTTCTTTTTGTTTTAAATATTCCATAGTAAAATATCCTCCTGCTATGAGTATCACAGCAGATATAACCAAAATCATTGCTTTCTTCATTAGAAATCTCCTTATAAAAAGCCTACCAATGTATTCTTCTTAAAATGGGATAGAGAAGACAAGAATAGTACAAAGACTACTCTTGTTTCTTTTCCTTCTCTTCTTTTTCAATTTCAGATACCGACTTATCAGGTTTTTTTATAAGTTTATCTAATTCCCCAGAACATCCAAAATCATCTTCAAAATTTTCCGTAGTACCTATACCAGCATCAAACCATAATCCCTTATCACCATTTATATAACCTCTTATATGAGGAACGCCCATTGGACTTACCTTATGTTCTCTAAATGTAATCGATTTTACATCTTTAATATTATAGTGAATATACTTTTCTACTCGTGCCTCTTGTACTTTCCAAAACTCTTCTTCTTTTTCTTTTTGTTTTAAGTATTCCATAGTAAAATATCCTCCTGCTATGATCACCACAGCAGATACAATCAAAATCATTACTTTCTTCATTGGAAATCCCCTTATATTCCAAGCTAGTTAACATATGCTCTTTCTAAAGTAGGGTACAGAAACCAAGAGTAGTCGCAAGAACTACTCTTGGTTTTTTTCTTTCTCTTCTTTTTCAATTTCAGATACTGATTTTTCAGGATTTTTTATAAGTTTTCCTAATTTCCCAGAACGCGTAAATTTGTCTTCAAAGTTTTCAGTTGTACTTATACTAGCTGTAAAATCTAATTCTTTATTATTATTTATATAACCTTTTATATGAGGAACCCCCATTGGACTTATCTTATTTTCTGTAAATGTAATCGATTTTACATCTTTAAT
>NZ_KV827844.1:94150-98856 GCF_001836235.1 Bacillus sp. HMSC036E02
ATATTCCATAGTAAAATATCCTCCTGCTATAATACAAATAATGGATAAAACAATTACCAATTTCTTTTTCATTTAAAATCCCCTTGTATTTGAATATAGTTAAAATATACCATGAAATGAGTTGAGACATATGAGTGAATTTAAAAAGAATCCAATTGCGACAGATGAAGATTATTTCAAACTATCAGATAACGTTTATAATAAAGATTTTTTGCACGAAGAGGCAAAAATCAAAGGATCTAATGGTCAAGAATGGAAAGTTATAGAAACATTTGATGCAGATGACACAAAAGTGAAAAATGGATTACAAGCAATCGCTGTAGTACCTGCAAATAAGTATAAGCCTGGTAAAAAACAGTATGACGATGTAATCATTGCATTCCGTGGTACTGAATTTGATAGATTCGATGGAGATAAAACCACAGATATAGTTCAAATTACACTTGGACAGAAAAAGAACCTTGGTGTAGCAGGCGGAAAAGCTCCGACATCATTTGATAGTGCATTAGAATTTACAGAAAAAATTAAGAAAAAATATAATCCTACTTCTATTCACACTACCGGACATAGTAAAGGTGCTGCTGAAGCCCAGTATGTAGCAGCAGAAATGAATTGTTATGCAACAACATATGCTGCACCAAATATTTATAGATTACTAAGTGATAAAGCAAAAAAACGAGTAGATGAAGGCGTAATGGAAAATAAAGTAGTAGATTATACTCATAAAGAAGATGCTGTAGGAAATTTCAATCAATTTGGAGCACCTATGATTGGTAAACAATTTACAACAAAAAGTAATGGAACAGATAGTATTCTCGCGGCTGTATTTATGGGACAACATCCAATGTCAACATTTCTAGAAATGTTCCACAATAATGGTAGTGTTCGACTAGAATTAGAACCAGATGATATCATTCGTCATGCAAAAGAGATACAAAAAATAAGCGATATATTATCTGATATTATTAGAAATATAGAAAGATTTCAACAACAAGAAGAAGAGGAAGTTGCGAAATTAAAGAGTCAATTGAAGCATGAGACAGGACCTGGAGGAAAATATCATCTGTTAGAAGAACATGAAGTAGATGAAGCAATTAGAGAGGTTGCAAAAATATCCCAAAACGGAAAAGACTATTTTTATGATATACAACTAGCAGAAGAACTAATTCATCTTTTACGGAAAAAACAAAAAGAATTGATTCATTTTGGAGATGATATTGCTTATGCAGCTAATTCATTACGAGATAAAGATAATCAATTAGGAACAAATTTTGAAGGACTGGCGGCGAGATAATATGATGGATTTTATAGGGGAAATTCAAAAAATAGAGAAAGAAATAGAAAAAGCTACAGTTGGTGCAGTTGGAACTATTATAGATGAGTTGCAAGCTGTTAAAAAGCAATTAGAAAAAGAAATGCAACAATCACTTTTAAAAACTGATGTAGCATTCAAAACAAATAGCATAGTAGCAAGCCAAAAACATGCCATTCAAAAAAACAAAGAAGCATTTCATGATGTATGCAAAAGTTTATCTGAACAAGGAATTGAATTAAACAAAAGTTTTGAAAGCAAAACAGGTAGTGCAATAAAAGAAACATTAAATAAACATCTCAATCAAATTCGAAATGAAATGATTTCTAAACAATATGATTTAATTAATAGTTGTGGAAAAAAATAAAAAATTTCTATTATTATTTTAATCTATATGTATTAGAAAAAGTCCCCTTATGTAGGACTTTTTCTAATACACGAATAGATGCTATATTATCAAGCATTGCTCCTGATTCCATTCTATGTAGCTTTAATTTCCTAAAAGCGAAATCTACAACAAGTTGAAGAGCCTCTATTGTATAGCCCTTAGCATTATGCTCCTTATCTAAAGTAAATCCCGTATAACAGCTTTGGAGGTCTCCCCTAACAATTTGAGTTAATGAAATGTCTCCGATCAGTTTATCATTTTCTCTTAAAAAGATTCCAAAAGGATTACTTGCCCTTCAGCTTTCTTTTTTCATACTTGTTCAAGACGTATTTTTTGATGTTATTTTGTATAAAAAACTTTTGCTATCAACCTGTTCGAAAAATTGATAAAGAATAAGAGATTGAAGGATGAAAACAGAAGACTACAAGGAAAACTGTATGAACAAATATAATGAAACAAGGCTCTTACTTTGTAGTGGTATCCACGAAGTAAGAGCCTTGTTTTTTCTACTCATTTTTTATATCAGTCTTGATTTTCCAATGGAAAGGCACAGAAAATCTACTACAGAAGTTGTGATGCCTCTAGGATTAACAAATTCTTTAAATTTCTGTGTACTACGTACAAGCCCTCTACTTTTGGCATGTGCCTCTAATTCAGCTCGAACTTGTATTGTATCCGGATTCATTTTTCTAAAGAATGTTCAGAATATTTACGAGCATTGATTTCAAGTTTTTAAAACTCATTTATTGTAACTGTAAAATGTGGCTTGAATTTTACTTCGATTTTTTTCTTTTCTTCTGTACCTAGAATGTATAGTGAATCATTACGAGTATATATTTCTTTCACTGATTCCATCTTGGTTTCTATGATACGTTTGTCTTCGTATAGCATTATTAATTCAACTGTTGCATCATAATAGAACATATTCATAACCAGTTCAAATCCAAGTTTATCAATTTTACTATATCGATACGCACCTGCACCTGGAATATAGTAATCTTCTGGTTCGCTTTCGAAAATTTCTAGTAACTCATGCTTATCATGTTTAATATCCAATATTCCTCAACCTTTTTGTCATAGATTACTTACTATGCTATTCATTCTATTCCTTTTTCTTTGCGGGAACAACTGTGATAACGTCACCTTTATCATTTATAACTACGTAGCCTTCGCCTCTAACGTATTTCCAAGTACCAGGATTGTCTCCTGGTTTGCGAGTGCCCGTTTTTATAATATCTTCAACTACATTTGGAGTCATTCCTCGAGGATCAACTTTTTTTAATTCTTCCATGTATTTATCTGATCCGAATGTATACCCTTTTCTTTCAGCTCGCTCACGTGCTCGTTTTGTAAGCTCCGCTCGAACTTGAACTGTATCAGGTGCCATTCTTTCAAGTGCATGTTCAGAGTACTTACGTCCATCAATGACGCCGCCACCTCTTGGCATACTCCATCCAATCTCTTCAGTTACCTTTGATACTTTTACTAAATCCTTCGCTTTTTGCTCTAACTCTTCATATTTACCAAATACTCGACCAATAACTTTAGGAGTGCCACCTACAACTGTAGAAACAGTTCCCCATACATAATCATTCGGCTCATATTTTCTGTCTGTGAAAAATTCTCTTCCATTTTATCTGGATCAACACGTACTTGCCTCAACTAATTTCCTTCCTTCACCTATATGTATAAAACTTCCAAATATAAGTATAGCAAATTGATAGAGTTGGTCCAGACATGATTCGTAAATGTGTACTTTTTAATATGTTAGCGGGCCCCATATTATTTAAATTAAGATGATTCAAGTCGGAGGAAGGCTCCTTAGGGTGTCTTTTCTTTATGAATAGAAAGCACGCCTATTTCCGTAGGTGTAGTAAATGATAACCCCTATTACCATTTATTTAAATATTTCTAAGTTGATATTATATAATTTAGATATATTTAAATTGTATTTTTATTATATAAGTAGTGCAAAAGAAGTTAGACTTTGTTATCATGTTCTACGAATTAAAATTATTTCAAGGAGGATTTTTTGTGTTTGGTATATTAAAAAAACAATGTCGATTCAATAAAATGTCGGCAATATCGTTAGGGATTTTTGTGTTTTATATGATTTTAAAGCAACTTATCGCACTAGTTTATTTCATTAGTGATGAACAGTTTGGCGGGATGAGCATTTCGTTTGACGCAATTGATTTGTTAGTTGTTCTAATAATTTATTTTTATTATCGTAGATCTAAAGAGCCTTTTACAAATCAAAATAATTTTACGATGAGTTTGCCAAAAAGCTTACTTTTAGGTCTAGTACTAACTGTAGTATGTAAATCCCTACCGCTGTTACTAGCAGACTTTATAAGTTTTCAGTCATCTAATCAAGTTGAATTAGAAAGCCAAGTAACGTTACCCATTTTAGTCTTCGCATTTTCTATTGCTCTAGTAGCACCCATTGGTGAAGAAATTGTCTATCGTGGTGTTATACAGCATGGAATTTTTAAAAATTCCTGGTTAGGTGTACTTGTTTCTTCAGCTATTTTTGCAGGTATGCATGTTAGTCTTCTTTCTTTAGAAACAATTCCATATTTCCTTTTGGGAATTGGTTTAGGTTGTACTTATAAGTTAACCGGGCGTTTATATGTGGGAATTATAATGCACATGATTAATAATTCGCTAGCAGTGATTGCTATTTATTATTTTTAACTAAAAGAATAAGAGAGAATATGCTACAGGTGAATATTAAGAAAATTAATTTGTTAATATCTTAACTCTATTTCAGACCGAACCGTCCGGTTTGAAATATTAATTCAAGTCAGAAGACACCTTTGGGTGTCTTTTTTTCTGCATTAAAAAGCCCACCTATTTTCCTAGGTAGGCCTTTTTTGATTTTGCATTAGCACGATGATATTATAACAAAACTCCTTAATCCTCAAACTCCCCGATTGTTCTTCTTTAATATACTTAAGATGATTCTATGTATATTAGTCTAAAGTACGAGCAGCTGCATAGAAT
>NZ_KV827845.1:0-259 GCF_001836235.1 Bacillus sp. HMSC036E02
CTCAGAAGAGGATCAACATTCGAATTTATTGGAGACATATTTACTACTCACTCGAAGTGTGAATCCTAAGCGAATCCATGAATTAAGAAAGTCAGTCGTTGAGGGTGGATTTGAGCCTGATTTTCATACACCAATCGAAGCCATGACGTATACGACGCTACAAGAACTTGCAACGATGGTGTTTTATAATAATGTTGCTAAGGTTGCAAGTAAGCATGATTCAGATCTTGCTACATTATTACGCCGTCTTGCAAAAGAT